>JANWIF010000033.1 GCA_025450035.1 Gemmatimonadaceae bacterium | reverse complement strand
CGTTGGCGTTGACGATGCTCGTGCCACCGGGCGAGTGGGGCGCGGACATCGCCGTCGGATGCACCCAGCGATTCGGCGTGCCGCTGGGATTTGGCGGACCACATGCGGCGTACTTTGCCACGCGCGACGAGTTCAAGCGGCAGATTCCGGGACGGATCATCGGCGTCTCGCGCGACGCCGAGGGGCGGCCCGCGCTGCGCATGGCGCTGCAGACGCGCGAACAGCACATTCGCCGCGAGAAGGCCACCAGCAACGTGTGCACCGCGCAAGTCCTGCTCGCCGTCATGGCCAGCATGTACGCGGTGTGGCACGGCCCCGAGGGACTGCGCCACATCGCCGCGCGCATCCACCGGTTTGCCGAGACCGTGGCGGAGGGGTTGCGCCGGCTCGGTTACGGCGTCACCCACGATGTGTTTTTCGACACGGTCCGCGTAGAGTTAGGCGAGCGGCGGGTGAATGACGTGCTGCGCGAGGCGCGGGTGCAGCAGCTCAACATGCGCGTGATCGATGATCACAGCCTGGGGATCGCGATCGGCGAGAGCACGCTGCTCGAGGACGTGGACGATCTGTTCGCCGTGTTCAACCGCGGCGCGCGGGCCCCGTTCACCGCCGCCGAGGTGGCTGACGCGGTGGACGACCGGTTCGACGAACGGTTTGCACGCACGAGCGCGTTTCTCACGCACCCGGTATTCCACAAGTATCACTCCGAGACCGAGATGCTGCGCTACATGCGCAAGCTCGAGTCGCGCGACCTCTCGCTCACGCACTCGATGATCCCGCTCGGCTCGTGCACCATGAAGCTCAACGCCACCGCCGAAATGCTGCCCATCTCGTGGCGCGAGATCAACCGGTTGCACCCGTTTGCGCCGCGCGAGCAGATCGATGGCTACTCCATTCTGTTCGAGCGGCTCGAGGCGGCACTGGCCGAGATCACCGGCTTTGCCGCGGTGTCGCTGCAGCCGAATGCCGGCTCGCAAGGCGAGTATGCCGGTCTGCTGGTGATCCGGCAGTACCATGAGGTGCGGGGGGAAGGGCACCGCGACGTGTGTCTCATTCCGCAGTCGGCGCACGGCACCAACCCGGCCAGCGCCGTGATGGCCGGCCTAACGGTAGTGGTGGTGCGCACCGATGAGCACGGGAACATCGACCTGGTCGATCTCCGCGAGAAGGCGGCGGCGCATGCCAGCCGCCTGGCGGCGCTCATGGTGACGTACCCGTCCACGCACGGCGTGTTCGAGGAAGGCATTCGCGAGTTGTGCGAGATCGTGCATGCGCACGGCGGGCAGGTGTACATGGACGGCGCCAACATGAACGCGATGGTGGGGCTGTGCCGACCGGGCGACATCGGTGCCGACGTGTGCCACCTCAACCTGCACAAGACGTTCTGCATTCCGCATGGCGGCGGCGGACCCGGCATGGGTCCGATCGCCGTGGCCGCGCACCTCGCGCCGTACCTCCCGGGACATCCGCTGGTGGCGGTAGGCGGCAGCGATACGTTCGGCCCGGTGTCCGCGGCACCGTGGGGCAGCGCGAGCATTCTGCCCATCTCGTACATGTACATCGAGCTCATGGGCGCCGAAGGACTCGCCCGCGCATCGAAGGTGGCGATTCTCAACGCGAACTACATGGCCAAGCGGCTCGAACCGCACTACCCGGTGCTGTACAAGGGGACGCATGGTAGTGTGGCGCACGAGTGCATCATCGACCCGCGCGAATTCAAACAGACCGCGGGCGTGGAGGTCGAGGACATTGCCAAGCGGCTCATGGACTACGGCTTTCACGCGCCCACGGTGTCGTTCCCGGTGGCCGGCACGCTGATGATCGAGCCTACGGAGAGCGAGTCAAAGGTGGAGCTGGACCGGTTCTGCGATGCGCTGATCGCGATTCGCGAGGAGATCCGAGCTATCGAAGATGGTCGCGCGGACCGGCTGGACAATCCGCTCAAGAACGCGCCGCACACGTTGGAGCGCGTGTTGTCCAGCGGCTGGGACCGTCCGTACACGCGCGAGCAGGCCGCGTTTCCCGCACCATGGACGCGCGAGTGGAAATTCTGGCCCGCGGTGGCGCGTGTGGAGAGTGCGTTCGGCGATCGGAATCTGGTGTGTTCGTGTCCGCCGATCGAGGAGTACTTGCTTGGCGGTTAGTGGTTGGACGTTGACGATTGGTACGTACGAACTACGCTCGTCGTTAGTCGTTTACCAAGCACCAACCACCAACCTCCGCCCGCCCGATGCTCACTCCCCAATCTGCTTCACATACTCTTCCGGCCCCAACAACTGGTCCATCTCGCCGACGGTTTTCAGGCGCAGGCGAATCATCCACCCTTCCCCGTAGGGATCCGTGTTGACCAGCGCGGGCTCTTTGTCGAGGCGCGGGTTTACCGCTTCCACCGTTCCGGAGAGCGGTGAAAACAGCTCGGATACCGCTTTGACCGCTTCGATCGTCCCGAACACGTCCATTCGCCCGAACGATTCACCGACCTTGGGCAACTCGACGTACACGACGTCGCCCAACTCGCCCTGTGCGTGATCGGTGATCCCGATTTGTACGACGTCCGGCTCGGCGAGCCGTTTGACGTACTCGTGTTCTTCGGTGTACAGCAGGTCGTTGGGGATGTTCGACACGGTGGGCGCTGTGCGCAGGTGAGGTCGCGCGAAGTCTATTCGCGCTGTCGGAGCGCGTCAACAGGTTCTATCGCGGCGTCGCGCGAGAGCATGTCCCATACCTCGCCCACGCGCGCGCCGAGTTGCTCGCGCGAGCCGGCGTTCTCGATCACGAAATCCGCGCGCGCGCGCTTCAGCTCGGCCGGCATCTGCGCGGCGATCATCTGCACCGCTTCTTCGTGGGTCAGGCCGCGGTCGCGCATCAACCGCTCGAGGCGCAGCGGACGCGGCGCGTCGACCAGCACGATTCGATTGAACTCCTCCGCCAATCGGCGTTCGAAGAGCAACGGGATGTCGCACACCACGATCCGATCGCCGCGTGCGCGAGCGAGCGCGATCTCTCGAGCACGCAACCGCGCGATTTCGGGATGTACGATCGCGTTCAGCGCCTCCAACTCATCGGGACGATCGAACACCACGTGCCGCAGCGCCGCCCGATCGAGGGAGCCATCGGGCGCGAGGATCCCCGTGCCCCAGCGCGCCACGATCGTGCGCAGCGCCAGGGTGCCCGCCTCCACGGCGCGTCGCGAGAGTACGTCGGCATCAACGATCGTCGCGCCGCGCTCGGCGAGCATCGCGGCGACGGTGGACTTCCCGGCGGCGATATTTCCGGTTAGTCCAACGAGCATCATTGGCGGCGCCTCGGTACACGGTCCGGCAAGAATGGTGGAAGACACGCGGTATTTGGAACGGAGCATCGTTCGCCCTGACCGGCATTCCCCGCGGCATCGATCGGCACCACGATCGCGATGGCCTGCGTGAATGGAACCTGGCGGGCGCACGCGTACCGCCGCATGACGCCCTGCGGCTGCGCGCTGCCGCCGCACACGAAGTAGAGCGAGTCCGAGGTCTGGTTGACGACGTTGCGGACCACGATTTCCGCACTGTCCGCCGTCGATCGAACGTTGATGATGAGCGAATCGGCGGTGGTGTCCACGATCATGCTGTCCACGAACGCGTTGCCGTTGGAGACGCTGACCGGCATCGTGACGGGTTGGCTGCTGTTGAACTTGGAATCGGAAAGGAAGGTCTGTAGCGAAGTCGCGCCGGGTATCGGCGACTGAAACGCGTAATAGTAGCCGTTGAGCGTGCGCAATGGTGGATAGAACGAGATCGGTGTATTGAGGTCGAACACCGTATCCGCGATGTCGGTCGATTCCAACAGCGTGAGGTCACCGTCCGGGTCGGATCCGGCGATGTGAAAGCGGATGAGTCCGGACTCGACCACGCGCGCGGTGTCCGTCGCCGTGATCGTGGGCGGGTTGTTGCCCGCCGTTAGGACGACGGGTTGTGTTTGCACCACTTGTCCCGGCCGAACTTCCATCTCGCCGAGGAATTGTTGGTCGACGATCTGCCCGTTGTTCAGCAGGGCGAGCTCGACTTCCACCGTGCAAAACGACGAGCCCTCCGATGCCTGGCGCGCGAGGCAGCTCGTGAGGTCGAACGCCGCCGTCACCTGCTGGCTGCCCGTCGTGACCGGAAACGTGCCGTTGAACAGCGTGTCGAACGCCTCTGTGGAATCCGACACGATCGACATGACGGTGACCTGTACCGCGGTGCCGGGGGTGCCGGCTTGAAACTGCACGTGGAGCGAGACCTGGCTTGCGTTGGGCGAGACCGGGCCATCCTTCATGCACGCCGCAGTGAGCAGAACGGCGGCGGTCATCGCGTTGCGAAATATGCGCTTCATGTCAGCGGGGTAGCGAGAAAATCGCGAGGCACGACGTGCGGCGTGCGCCAAAGTAGGGAGCGCAGACTCGGCCTGTCAACCACGACAACGCGCGGTCAGAGCAGCGGCACCTGATCTTCGTCGAGGCGAGGCACCTGATGACAGTGGCGACATCGCGCTTCGTAGGAATCGCGGCCACCAACCATGATGACCGGCGAGTCGTATCGCGCCGGCTTGCCGCCAATGAGTCGCTGATTGCGACTGGCCGGTCCGCCGCAAATCACGCAGATCGCGTGCAGCTTCTCGACGATGTCGGCCACCGCCATCAGTTGCGGCATCGACCCGAACGGTTCTCCGCGAAAGTCGGTATCCGTGCCGGCAATGATGACGCGCACGCCGCGATTGGCGAGCGAGGTCGCCAACGGAACGACGCCCGGGTCGAGGAACTGCGCTTCATCGATTGCCACGACATCGGTGAGCGGGTTGGTCATTCGGGCGATCTGCAACGACGAGTCCACGGGCGCAGCGTCGACCGCGCGACCGTCGTGACTCGAGATCGAAAAGACGCCCTCATAGCGATCATCGAGGTGCGACTTGAATACCTGCACCTTCTTCTTGCCGATGATCGCACGACGTACGCGGCGGATGAGCTCTTCGCTCTTGCCGCTGAACATCACGCCCGATACGACCTCGATCCAGCCGCTGCGGGCGCCAAAGTAGCTCTGGTCGGTCACTCGCCCGTGGGACGAGAAGGTCGTGGGCCGCGAGGCGCGCGTGGTCCTCCCCCCCCTCCCCCGCGCGAAGTGCCGCGCGCGGCGCCACGGGGGGGGCCTCCGCGCGGCGGACCTCCGCGCGAACTCCGTTCCCCGCGGCCGCCCGCCCCGCGGCCGCCGCCCGGTCCACTGCGGCCGCTTCGTTCGCCGCGTTCCGGTCGCTCCCCGCGATCGCGATCCATACGGGCGGCGAGTTTTCGCCCCCGCACGGTAACGCCGGCAAGCTTCTCCAATGCCAATGCCGCGTCGGCCGCGCTCAGCTCGACGATCGAGTGTCCTTCCTTGACTTCCACGCGGCCGATGCGCGCGCCGGGAATGCCGGCTTCGTTAGCAATCGCGCCCACGAGATCGCGGGTGGACACTCCGTCGCGCGTGCCCACGTTGATGAACACACGCGCGACGGCGAGCGACTCCGCGCCACGATCCGTTGACGAGGCCGCGCTGCGTGCGACTGGAGCGGCCGCGATTGGAGGAGCAGGTGCGGCGACCGGCCGACTCCGCTCCCACTCCAGCAATCGCAGCGCGGCGGCGGCGACGGAGGCGGCGTCGAACTCCGCCAACAGCGGCTCGATGGCCAGCAACTCGCGCGCGGGCAGCCCCGCGCCGAGCACGCCACGAATCTCATCGCGCGCGCGATCGTCGTGCGCGCGCGCGGCTCCGAGCGACGCGTCGAACGTGTATGGCGTTAGGCATCCGTTGCCGGCGAGCGCCCGGAGCGCCGGAAGCTGTCGGGGCGCGACCAGCGCCACCACCTGGCTCCCGGTCGTGGAGAGCGAGCGTAAGGCGTCGTGCGTGGAGGGGAGCTCGTAGAGCACGAGCAACGACGGGCTCGGGACCGGAGCCTCACGCACCACGCGCACATCATCCGCGTCGCCGTAGCCGAACGCGCGCAGTGCATCGGTGGCTTCCGCAATGGCGGCATCATCACGTGCGAAGACCGCTGCGGCAGGAGGGTCGATCTCATCGAGGAGACGACACAGCGCCGCGGGGCGCGCGTCGGGCGTCGACACCAGATACCGCAACGTGAGCGGCTCCGCCGCCGGCTCCTCGCTGCTGCCCACGCGTCGCGGCCGACGCGCGTACCGCTCGACCAGCGCTTCCACGGCCGGCGTGGTCCGCGACGCGATCACCGTCCGCGCGGCGTCTTTGGGAACTTCGTTCATGAGCGCTTCGAGCGCCGGCGTCGACCCCGTGTCGACCATGATGTCCACCCAGGCAATGACCAGCGCGCGCACAGCATCGAGTTTGAGCGTCGCCCGGCGAACGAGTTCGAGCAGCGCCTCCGGAGGGCCAGCGACGATCGGCGCCGCGTGCGCCGCCAATAATCGCGTCGCGCGCCGCACCGAAGTGACCGGCACCGTACGCCAGGCCACGGCCGCGCCCTCCACCGTTGACGCGCCGATCACACAACGGGAAATGTTCACGGCCGTCTCGGCGTCAGGCGTCACGACCAGAAGTCGTGGACCAGGCCCGGCGGCAGCGCCGCTCTCTCCCGCAACCCGCTCGAGCGACGATGGAAGAAACTGCGAGATCGCGGCCGCTTCGTGCGGCAGCAGATACAAGACGTTCTGGTTGCGCGCGATGCCGGTGCGTTCGCGCTCCGTTCCTTCATCACTCTGCTGCTCCACCCCGCCTCCAATTTTCAATGGCGTGCTGACCGCGCCCGGAGTAAAGTATAGCAGGAGCACCAACCTGACTCCAACCGTAGGATGCTACTCGTGACCGAGATGACCGCCCGCCGCGCGTTTGTGCCGTCGCCCAACATTGCCCAACTCAAGGAATCCGCGACCATCGCCGTCTCCACGCGCGCCAAGGCGCTGCGCGCCGCGGGACGCCAAGTGATCGATCTTGGCGCGGGCGAACCGGACTTCGACACCCCGGAATACATCCGCCGCGCCGCGCAGCGCGCGATCGATGCCGGCGCCACGCGGTACACGGCCACCGAAGGAATTCTGCCGTTGCGCGAAGCGATCACGTCGCTCGTCAACGCCGACTACCGCGGCGATGATCCCATCACGCCGGGTGAAGTCGTCGTCTCGAATGGATCGAAACAGTCGCTGTTCAACGCGTGCTTCTTGCTGTTCGGCCCTGGTGACGAGGTCCTGATCCCGACGCCCAGTTGGACGAGCTATTACGAGATGGTGGGGCTGGCGCGCGCGGAGCCGGTGCCAGTGCACGGAGATCCTGCGAACGGCCTCAAGGTGGACGCGGAAATGCTCGCGGCCGCCGCGACGCCGGCCACCAAAGGGATCATGCTCAACTCGCCCTGCAACCCCACCGGCGCGATGTACGACCGCGCCGAGTTGGAGGCGATTCTTTCCCTGGCCGATGAGCGCGGATGGTGGGTGATCAGCGATGAGATCTATCGCCGCATCACGTACGGTAGCGTTTCGGCGTCGGTGATGGAGTTGGTGGGCGCGCGCGATCGTCTGATCCTGGTTGACGGCGTGGCCAAGGCGTATGCGATGACGGGTTGGCGCATCGGTTGGACAGTAGCGCCACGCCAGGTGGCCCGAGCAATGGGAGCGCTGCAATCGCACACCACGTCCAATGCGGCGGCGGTGTCGCAGCACGCGGCGCTTGCCGCGATCACCAATCGTGAGGCGGCTGAGCCGGCCATCGCGCACATGGTGGGCGAGTTTCACCGGCGGCGCGATGCGGCACTCGCGGTGTTAGCCGAGGAGCCGCGCATTGGCGTGGTGCCGCCCGATGGCGCCTTCTACCTGTTCCTGGACGTGAGCGCTATGAAGGGGGATGCGCGTGAGGGTGCGGGCACCGTGTTCGCGCAGCACTTGTTGGAGCGTCACGATGTGGCGGTCGTGCCTGGCGCCGCATTTTATACACCCAATTGGGTGAGGCTCTCATACGCGGCGCCGCTCGAGCAAGTGGTAACCGGCATGCGACGCGTCGTTGCGGCGTTCCGCGAAATGGCGTCGTGATAGCGCTGTTGCGACGCTCCTCTGGTGAGCAACCGATAGATCGGTATCTTAGCCCCGGAGCCGCGCCGTGCGTTCGTAATGATAGAGCGCTGCGGGCGCGGGAAGTTGCTCATTCCTGCGGGGAGGCCGCGTGAACGTCACCGTGCACATTGAGCCGGCGGAAGACATTCCGTCTGCCGTGGAATATCGCTGGGACGCGGATACAGCCATCCTCACCGCCGGCCTGGCGGACACGTCGTTGGCGAGGGGCGTGTCTGGATCCGTGGAACTGGCTGGAAGCGACGGATCGTGGGTGATCCTCGACGTGCGCGGCGGGCGAATTCAAGGCGTCGAAGTGGCCGTGTGGCCGGACGTAAAAAAACTTCCAACGCTCCGCGTTCCCGGCGAGGTATCGCGCGGTCGCCTGATCGTGCCTTCCGATGACGCAACAGGTGGCGTCGCGCTCATGCAGATGGAGACCACGCTCGTAGCGGAATCTGATCAGTCGGAGCGAACCATCCACTTCCGGCTCGGCACGGGGCGACACGTTCGCACTGTGTGCATCGCGCACGACATTCTCGTCGACCTCGACGAGAGTGATGCGATCGGCGGCATCTGGCTGCTCAACGTCCCTCCATTTCCCGGCGACGCATGATCACGACGATCGTGCTGATCAAGTGTGATCCCAAGGCGATTCCAGCGTGCGCTATGAAGCTCGCGGGGATCGACGGCGTGTCGG
Organism: Gemmatimonadaceae bacterium; assembly: GCA_025450035.1. Taxonomy (GTDB): domain Bacteria; phylum Gemmatimonadota; class Gemmatimonadetes; order Gemmatimonadales; family Gemmatimonadaceae; genus JADGGM01. Next base: position 32,937 of record JANWIF010000033.1, on the reverse strand, counting down.
AGGTCTATTCCGTGTCCGGCGAGTGGGACCTGGTGGCCATGGTGCGCGTGTCAGAGTACGAACGCATCGCGCAGGTCGTGACGGAGGAGTTTGCAAAAGTGCCCGGCGTGGATCGAACGCAGACGTTGACTGCATTCCGGGCGTACTCGAAGGCAGATATTGAGGGAGGGTTTGAGTAGAGGTCTCGTAAACAGCAAGATCTCGACTCCGCACTTTCGCTCTCGCGCGAAGTTGCTTTGATGCTCGCGAGCCTGATTCGCCGCCTCAGAGCCTCGTGCCGAGACGAACGTCCAAGACCTGCATCCTGCAGTTATCACCCGTCCAGACACCACTTCGCTCTCGTCCTGTACACCTGCGCCCACTTCCCATCGTTCCAGCCGAGCACGGAGAGATACGCGTCTCCTCCAAACTGCCATCCTTCCAGAAAAATCTCGTCGACGCCGTCACCGTTGACATCGAGGTGGTCGAAAAAGCGACGGAAGGTCGACGTGGATAGCCGGCCTCGCACGCGGTGCAGGTATGTGGTGTGGTAGAAGGTGGCCGTCGAGTCGCGGTCGGCGATCACGAGCAGGTGTGTGGTTGTGGCGTGCGTCGATGCGGGGTTCTCTGCGGCGGGATCGATGAAGGCGGCCACGATCGTCGGCCACGGGCTGGTGCCGCTCTGGAACGCGACCGCGTGGAAGTCGAGCGAGTCGAGCGTGTGGGCGGCAATGCCCACGCTCGTTGCGGCTTGCGTCGCGATGGCGCGCGCAACGCGCTCCACATCGGCGGGCGGCATCGGCTTCACGTTGCGCTGGTGTCCCAGCGTGCTATTTGAGGCGAGATACTCGACCGTGAACGCGGTGCGAGGCGGCGCGGCATCCAGCTTCACCGCGGCCATGGGGGTGAGGAGCTGGCATCCCGGAAGCGAGTACAACGGGTCGTCGCCTTGCCACATGCCGCGTCGTACGAACACCTTACCCGTCTGGCGACCATCCTGAAATATCGCGTACGGCATGTTCGAGCGCAGATACTGGGCGTCCAGGCGCTTCCACCCGGCCGCCGTCAACTCGATGCGCTTGAGGCTCGCCACCCCCACCCCTCCCGCGCTTCCGATCGCTGCAATCGGAATCATGCGCGGATCGTTCGCCTCACCGAACACCTCGAACAAGATGTTGGGATGCGATGCAAGGTCGAGTTCCGCCCCGGGTGTCACGACAGGAGCCTTGGCCTCGTGCCGGCCCGCGGCGCGCGCCTTGTCACAGCCAGCGGCGACCAGTAGGATGGTCGCGATCCATGCCAGTCGTCTCGTCACACGCACAATGGTCGCAAGAGTCCGGTAGAGGGCGCGGTGGCCTTCGCGAGTCGCGGCATCGTGTGTCCGGTGCCCGTGCCGAGTGACCGTGCGACGCCCGGAACGCGCCGCTCTCTCGCATCTCATGGACGCGGGGCGCCAGCCGAATGCAACGGTGTCGCCGGTACGGCCCCGTCCGTTCGCGGCGGGAGCATCGGCACCCCACCGGTGTACGCCGGTGTACGTATCGTGCGACTTCTCCGCATTCCAAAGATCCCGCAAGGCATGTCCTTCGTATACCACAATGCACGGCGTGCCATTCCGGTTGGGCAGAAGCCTGCGTGGCGCCTGATGGCCATACTCGGCGCTGCCGCGGCACTGGCGCCGGTTGCGGTCCGCGCGCAGAGCGCGGCGCGCGACATCGTGCTGCGCATCCGGCCGCACGTGGGCGACACGCTCTACACACGCTTCGAGCAGGACGTCGAGATGACCGGCACCGTTCATGTGCGCGGTGCCGACACGACGATGACCATGCGGACGTCGCTGCTGCTGCTGTCTCACGTGCTGGTGCAGGGGAGTGATGAGACCGGCACCACGGTGACGACCATCACCGACTCGGTGGCGCTGGCGACCGACGGCGAGCCGGCGCAGGCGGAATCCGCGCGCCGCAGCATGCAAGGGCAGCAGGTGAAGTTGCACATCGCGCCCAATGGGTCCGCGTCCGTGCTCGCGGTGCCGGCACTGCTTTCCGCGGACGTGCGCGCTGTCGTATCCGGAATGCCCGCCACGCTTCCCGATCGCGCAGTCCACGTGGGGCAGACGTGGCAGCGCACCACTTCGCTTCCGGTGCTCGGCGGCTCGAGCAACGGTTACGCGGCCACGCTGCGCGCCACGTACCGTCTCGACTCCCTGGCGGGCGATGGGTCACTGGCATTCGTCTCCATGCACGGCACACTCACGCGTGATCCGGGGGCTCGTCCACTTGCTAACGGGCTGCGCGTGAGCTCGTCGGGCAGCGTGTCGGGCTCGCTGTGCGTGGATCGGAACCGCGGATGGTGGATCGACGCGCGCGCGACGATCCTGCTGGTGTCGACGTTGATGCCGGTGTCCGGCGCAGCGGCTACTCCGGTGCGCATGCAAACACGTATCTCGCAGCGCATGCACACCAGCGCGGCGCATTGACCGCTTGGCCGTGGTGGGCTATCCCTAAGTGGCTGGTCGGGTTAGCGGTATCGAGCTAACTTGCAGTGTGCGCCTCGTCCACTTGGCCGACCTTCACCTCGGCTTTCGCCAGTACCACCGCCTGACGCCCGACGGGATCAACCAGCGCGAAGCGGACGTCGCGCTGGCGTTCCAGCGGGCCGTCGATCGCGTGATCGAGCTGCGTCCTGACGTGGTGCTGATTGCTGGCGACGTGTTCCATTCGGTGCGTCCGATGAACGCGGCGATCATCGATGCGTTCGTCGAGCTGCAGCGCCTGCGGGGCGCGCTTCCCGACGCGCCGGTGATCATGATCGCGGGGAATCACGATCGCCCGCGCGCGACCGAGACCGGCTGCATTCTCAAGCTGTTTTCGCGCATCGGCGTGCACGTCGTGGCGGATGGACCCGAGCGGCTCGGGTTCCCCGCGTTAGGCCTGAGCGTGCTGGCGGTTCCGGATCTGCCGTTGGGTGTGGATCTGCCGCCGTTGACGCGCGATCCCGACGCGCGACACAACGTGCTGCTGATGCACCTGGAGGTCGAGGGTGCCATCCCCCCGCGCCTGGCCGGCGTGGAGCGGGCCGCCGTACCGGTTTCGCGGTCCGCCATCGATCCGCCAAGCTGGGCCTACGTGGCGTTGGGGCACTATCACGTGCATCACGAGGTCGCGCCCAACGCATACTATGCCGGATCGCTCGAGTATGCTTCGCCTAACGTGTGGGGCGAGGTGATCGAGGAGCGGGCCACGGGTGTGCCCGGCAAGGGCTTCATCGAGTACGATCTGGATGCGAAGGTGCATCGCTTCCATCCTATCGAGGGCGTCCATCGCCTGGTGGATCTGCCGGCCATCGCGGCCCGCGGGATGTCGCCCGCGGAGCTCGACACGGCCATCCGCGAACGGGTGACCGGGTATCCAGGCGGGATCGACGACCGCATCGTGCGCATCGTCGTGCGCGACGTGCCGCGCCACGTGGTGCGCGAGCTCGACCAGCGCATGCTGCGCGAGTACAAGCGGCGGGCGCTGCACTTTCATCTGGACGCGCGCAAGCCCGATGGGTTGCGGCCGGGAATGCCGGTGGGCGGCGTGAGCGGGCGCCGGTTGACGCTCAAGGAGATGGTCGAGGGCTATCTCGCGCGACGACCGCTGGACGCGGACCTGGACCGCGCGGCACTCGTGTCGTTAGGCGTCGAGTATCTCGCCGAAGCGGACGCGGCATCAGAACAGATGTGGGGGCCGGCCGGCGGCGACGTCGGTCTGGGCGGGGCGGAATAGTGCGCCTCAATCGCATCGCGCTCGCCAACTTCCGTCAGCACGCGGATACCCGGATCGATTTCGACACCGGGCTCACCGGCATCATCGGACCGAACGGATCGGGCAAGACGACGATCCTCGAAGCCGTGGCCTGGGCGATCTACGGCAATCCGGCGGCGCGCGGCACGCGCGATTCGATCCGCTTCAACCGCGCCGGTCCGCGGGCCACAGTACGCGTGGAGCTGGATTTCGACCTCGCCGGCAATCGGTACCGGATCGTACGCGGCCTGACCAACGCCGAGCTCTTCCTCGATGGCTCGCCGACGCCGATCGCCAATTCGATCAGCGGGGTGACGGAGCTGCTCACCCGCCGGTTAGGCATGACGCGCGACGAGTTCTTCAATACCTATTTCACGGGCCAGAAGGAGCTGAGCGTGATGGCGGCCATGAAGCCCGCCGAACGCGCGCAGTTTCTCTCGCACGTGCTGGGGTACGAGCGGTTGCGCGCTGCCCAGAAAATCCTGCGCGAACGCCTGTCCGAAATTCGGGCCCACGCGATGGGGCTGCGACAGGGAATGCCGGATGCGGACATCGTGCTGCGCCAGCGCGCCGAGGCGGGAGCGCGCTGCAAGGCGGCGCGCGACGCGGCGGCGAGGACGCGCGCCGAACGCGAACGGGCGGAACGTGTGGTGGCGGATGTACGGCCGCGCTGGGAGTTGGTGCAGCGGGAGCGCGAGGCGCTCCAGGCGCTGCTGTCGGAGCTTCGCGTCGCCGAAGGAGAGGAAACGGCGTTGGCCCGCGATACCGAACGGCTCGAGCGCGAGCTGGCCGATGTGGCCGCGACGCGGACCGAGCGCGAAGCGCTGACGCGCGAACTCGCTCCGTACCCGGCGCTGCACGTCGAGTTCCAGCGGCTAGAATTGCTGGCGCGCGAAGAGGGACGCCGCCAAACGCTGCTGGCGTCGCACGCGGCGCTCGATGATGAGGTGGCCAAGCTGCGCGAACGCCGCGCCCGTATCGAGACCGCGCCACGCCTTGAGGAGGAAGCTACCGACACGTTGCGCGAACGACGCGAAGCGCTGGAGCTGCTCGACGGGCAGCTCGAGGCGCGGCGGACGGAGTGGGTGCGCGACCGCCAGGAAGCGGAGACGAAGCGACAGGCGTTGCGCGACCAGTACTCGGAACTCAAGCAGCAGCGCGACCGCCTGGCGGCGGCTGGGGAAGACGGCGCGTGCCCCACCTGCGCTCGCCCGCTCAAAGGGACGCTGCGCTCGGTGCTCGACCTGCTGGATTCGCAGATCGAGACCGTGCGCGTGGATGGCAACTACTACAAAGGGCGGATGGAGCAGCTGCTGGAGATGCCCGCCGACCTGCGCGAGTCCGACGACCAACGGCGCGCCCTGACGCAGGAAGTGAGCGCGCTCGAGCGCCGGCTGATGAAGGTCCAGCTCGCCGTGCAGGAGCTGGCCCAGTTAGGCGGAGAGATCGATACCAAGGACGACCGCCTGGCGTCGCTGGTGCGCGAGCTGGATGCCATCCCCGCCGGCTACGACGCCGAGCGCCACGAGACGGTGCGGCAGGAGCTGGACCGGTTGATGCCGCTGGATGCCCGAGCCACACGGTTGAGCGCGCAGGCGGAACGCGAGCCGGTGCTGCTGCGCGAACGGGCCCAGGTGCGCGACGCCGTCGCCAACGTCCGTGCCCGCCTCACCGACCTCCGGGCGCGCCAGGCCGCCATGACCATTTCGGAAAACCAGTTCACCACGCTGCGCGACGAGCACGAGCGCGCCGCACAGACGCTGCGCACCGCGGAGCTCGCCGGGGCGTCGGCGGAGAGCGAGCTGGCGGCAGCGGAGCTGGCGTTGGCGCAGGCCGAGGGCGCGGCGCGCGAGTTGGAGGAGCGCCAGCGCCTGCTCGGCGAGTTGAACACGCGTAAGCGGCTCCACGATGAGCTGGACCGCGCGTACACCGATCTGCGCACCGACCTGAACTTCCAACTCCGTCCCGAGTTGTCGGAGCTGGCGAGCGGGTTTCTGGCCGAGCTCACGAACGCGCGCTACACCGAGCTCGAACTCGATGACCAGTACAACGTGTTGGTTCTCGAGGACGGGCTGCCGAAACCGGTCATCTCGGGCGGTGAAGAGGACATGGCGAATCTGGTGCTGCGTCTGGCGATTTCGCAGATGATCGCCGAGCGCGCGGGGCAGCCGTTTTCGTTGCTCATTCTCGACGAGATCTTCGGCTCGCTGGACGAGGCGCACCGGTCGAGTGTGCTCGACCTGCTGCGCGGCCTGCACGATCGATTCGAGCAGGTCATCTTGATTACCCATATCGAGTCGGTGCGCGACATGCTCGACCAGGTGGTGACCGTGCGCTACGACGAAGAGACCGGCACGTCGGTGGTGCGGCGCGACGCGCCGCCGCTGTCGTTAGGCGAAGAAATTGCCGAGCGCAAACGCGGGCTGCTCGAGGAAGCGGGAGCGGCCGACTGATGGCGATCGCCCGCTCGTGGCGCACCGGCCACCACCCCGACGGCCCGCAACAGGCGCGCGTGGAGGACATCCCGGCGCTCAACCAGGTGTTTAGCGACAGCTTCACCGAGCGGTATCGCCGCGATGGGCTGGTAGGCGTTCGCGTTCCGTATCTCAACCCGCTCATCTGGCGCTACGCCATCGAGGATGCCGGAGCGGGCGCGCTGCTTTGGCGCGACGAACGCGGCGAGATCGTCGCGTTCAACATCGTGCACGGCTCGGGAGCCGAAGGGTGGATGGGACCCCTCGCCGTGCGGCCGGAGAGCCAGGGCTCGGGCGTGGGGAAGGACATCGTGGGCTCGGGTATCGCCTGGCTGCAACGCGCCCGCGCCACCACGATCGGCCTCGAGACCATGCCCCGCACGATGGACAACATTGGTTTTTATTCGGCACTCGGCTTCGTTCCCGGACGGCTGACCATCACCGTCACGTTGGATGGCGCGCACGCCGATCACGCGCCCCTGCTGTTAGGCAAGCTGGGCGCGCGCGACCAGGTGGCCGCGCTCGAGGAGTGCCGCCAGTTGGTGGACGGCGTGATCCCGGGTTATGACTTCACCCGCGAGCTCGCGCTCACCGAGGAACTCGGACTCGGCGACACGGTGCTGTTCCGGACGAGTGGCCGCCTGGTGGGATTCGCGCTCTGTCACACCGCACCGTTAGTCGAGGGGCGGTCGCGCGAGGAAACGCGCGTGCTCAAGTTGGTGCTGGCCGCCGGCGCCGGCCTCCGCCCGGCCGTGATCGCGCTGGCCGACTATGCGCGCCGCAGCGGCACCCGCCGCGTCGCATTCCGTACGCAGACGGACTACCTCGAAGCCTACGCCACGCTCATCGCTCTGGGCGGCCGTGTGCGATGGACCGACCTGCGCATGACGCTCGAGAATTACGCTGAGCCGTTGGCGCTGGACGGAGCGCTGGTCTGGAGCAATTGGGAGATCTAGGCGCCGTCCCCAGGCCGGCGGTTCGCTCGCATACTTGGCCAGCCATCGCTCCGCTTTACCACATAGCCGTCCACGCCTCGCGCACTGTGATGCTACGCAGATACGCGAGCTCGCCGGCCGTGAACGGCGTCGACCCGACGCCTAACGTGGCCCATGCGGTCGAATCGGGAACCGTGTTGTCGAGGGCCAGCAGCCCGAGGAGCGCGGTGGTGACTGGCGGACGAGGGAACACGCGCTGGGCGATGGCGATGATCGGGCGAAGCACCGTCACTGGAACCGGAACCAGGATGCGCGAGGTGCCCATGGCGCCGAGTATACGCTCGATCATCTCGCGAAGGGTCAACGCCTCCGGACCGCCCAGGGGATAGCTCTGCCGGACCGTGTCGGGTCGGCGCACCGCGGCGGCGATCGCGTGGGCGACGTCGGTGACAGACACAGGCTGGAAGCGCGCCGTGCCGCCGCCGGGAAGCGGGTAGATTACCGGCGACAGGCGAACCAATCGCGCCAGCACGGTCACGAACTCGTCGCCGCGACCGAAAATCACCGACGGACGGAACACCGTCCAATCGAGATCGCTCGCTCTCACGTGCTCCTCGGCCACCCCCTTGCTGCGCAGAAAACGATGCGGCGACGCGCTCGACGCGCCATTCTGCGACATGTGCACGAAGCGCCGCACGCCGGCCGCGCGCGCCGCTTCGATCAGCGCGGCAGTCATGTTGGTGTTCACCTCTTCGTACGATTGCCCGGCGCGCTCGATGGCGATCGCGGCCAGGTGGACGACAGTCGTCACGCCGCGCACCGCATCGCTCCGGGTTGCCGCCTGCCGCAGGTCCCCGACCACGTAGTGCACCGGGATCCCCGCCAGCTGCTGTGCCGCGCGCTGCGCGCGCCGCACGACGACGCGCACTGTCCACCCTTGCTGGACGAGCGCGCGACACGCGTGCGTGCCCACGAACCCCGCGGCTCCGGTGACCACCACCGTCCCCCGTGCGTCGGCGGGCGGCCCGAGCTTGGCATCCGGCGGCATCGCGTCCTCCCGTTCGAACTCCTCCATCGGCCCTCCTGCGCGTGACCACGACCCGCCTGGCGATTTTCGTGCTCACGTATATCCTCATCGCCGCCCAACAACTGCCCGGCCTGCGCATCAACCGGCCCGCCGCCTCGCTGCTCGGCGCCGTGGCCATGGTGGTGTTAGGAGGCCTGCCGGCATCCGACGCCGCGGCGGCGATCGACATGAACGTGATCGTCTTCCTGCTCGGCGTCCTCCTGCTCACCGGCTACCTGGAGCTGGGCGGCTTCTTTGACTGGGCCGCCGTACGACTCGTCGCCCGCCTGCGGTCGCCGCGCGCGCTCCTGGCGGGCATTATCGTTGCCAGCGGCGTGCTGTCGGCGCTCTTTCTCAATGATACCGTCTGTCTGGTGTTCGTCCCGCTCGTGCTGAGCGCGCTCGAGGCGTTGCGGCTGCGCCCGCTTCCGTACCTCCTCGGCATTGCGTTCGCATCCAACGTGGGCAGCGCGATGACCCTCACGGGCAATCCCCAGAACATGCTGATCGGCGTTTCGAGCGGGATCGGCTACGGCGCGTTCCTGGGAGCGCTCGCGCTTCCCGCGTTGGGCGCGCTGGCAATCGTGTACGGCGTGCTGGCGATCGGATTCCGGCGCGATTTGCGGGCCGGGCCGGCCGCGGCCCCTGCGCCTAACGCGATAGCACCCTTCGACCGCGTCCTCGTGACCAAGGCGCTGGTGCTGTTCGCCGGCGCGCTGGCGGCGTGGCTGGCGGGCCTCTCGCTGCCCGTCGTCGCGATCGCCGCCGGATCGCTGATGATCGCGATTGGACGGCGCGATGCCTCGGAGGTGTTCGCCCGGCTGGAGTGGACGCTGCTCCTGTTCTTCGCCGCGCTCTTCGTACTCATGCGCGGCGTCGAATCGCTTCCGCTGTTCGTGGACCTGACGAGCCGCGCGGCAGGCGCGCTGACCGGCACGATGTGGCACGATGCCGCGGTGGTGAGCGCGGCGATGACGGCGCTGTCCAATCTCGTGTCCAACGTACCGGCGGTGATCCTGTGGCGGCCCGTCGTGCCCCACCTGCCTAACGCACGGTTCGTCTGGCTGGTGATGGCCATGAGCTCGACCTTCGCCGGCAACCTGACGCTGCTCGGCTCGATGGCGACGCTGATCGTGGCCGAGCGCGCGGCGGCACGGGGAGTCACGCTGCGGTTCGTCGATGTGCTGCGAGCCGGCGTGCCCGTGACCGTGCTGACGCTGCTGTGGGGCATCGCGGCGCTCGTGTTCGTGATCCGCTGACGGCGACGACCGGCGTGCCCACACCGTTGGTCAGTCGTCCTTCTTTCGCTTGCTGGCGTGCTGCGCGACGTAGCGTTGCCACGCGTCCTCCGTGCCGCCGGCCACGATGCGCCAGATGAGGAAGAACAGACCCAGCGACAGGAAGAGGTGAACCCATCCCGGACCCGAGAACGCAAAGGTCATCACCGCCCAGAACACCAGCATGATTGCCGCGAGTGGATACGCGATGACATACAGTAATCGGTGAGGTCCTGGGGTGGCCATCTGAATTGACTCGCTTCAAAGTGAAGGCTACATTCCGGTCGACAACGGGACGAAGAGCTCTAATTTTTGAGCCAACAAGTCTCTCGGGTGGGTTCGATAAACTCTGTTGACGTCACGCCCCAGTGCGGGGAAGGCGAAAGACAGGGTGAGGACCTCATACATTCGACGGGGCTTCAAAAATCCTCTTCGTTCCAATTTTACGAGCCCCGCCCACCGGCGGGGCTCGTTGCATCATACCCTTCGAGTTCGGCTACGCGGTTCTGCGCCGGCGAACGAGCCGCCAGAAGATGCGCGGCGCTGTGGGGCGCATCCAGACCCACGACAGAACTTGCACCAGTGCCCACACGGCGTACAGTACCGCAACTTCCTCTCGCCAGTGGTCCACCAGAAACTGCGCCAGCCAGAGCAGGAACAGCCCGGCCGCGTTCCACCACTCGAATCGCATGCGCGCCAGCACCAGCGCGGCGACCACGCTCTGTAGCACCGTGAGCAGCACCTCCAGTCGCTGCACGCCATCGAGTGGGAGCGCCGCTGGTCCACCACGAGCCACCGAGAACACGATAGGAATCGCGGCCGCCAGCACGGTCCATTGATTGACGTTGCTCGACACCATATTCATGAGCGCCAGCGGTGCCGTGCGCACGCGCTTGGCCCAGTGGAACGCTGAGACCTTCTCCGGAAACTCGCTCAGAAAGGGCGCGACCCATTGAACAAACACGAACTCGCTCACGCCGAACGTCGTGGCGATGGCCAGCAGCGAATTCAGGAATGGATGTGCCGTGAGATACACCAGCGCGCCGCCTGCGAGAAACAACGACCCGATCGCCACAATGCGCCATTTGCCCGGCCGCGTATACGCCCAACGTGACACGCGCGGCACATCGTCCAACGACTCCTCGCTCTTTGGCGGAAAGCGCCAGAGAATGGCCAGGTACGCAACGTACATCGCAAGGAGCACGACGGCATCGATTGGGCCCAGCGTCCCCTTATACCAGATCCAGACGAAATACAGCAGCGGCGGCACGGTGGCGATGATCTCGACGGCGTGCTCATCGTGCAGAAGAATCGGAGCCAGTCGGCGTTCGCCTGCTCCGCGTCGCCGGCGATAGATCGCGGCGACTAAATAGATCATGGGCCAGCCGAGGCCAATGAGCAGCCGCACGGCGCCGGTGAAATTGGCGATTGCCAGGTGCGCCGTACATCCCTGTGGTGGCGCAGCCACGAAGCAATATGACGGATCGTGTCCGGCTTGCCATGCGATCACTGCTTCGACGGCCAACTCCGGCAGGGTTTGGATCCACGCCAGAATCGCGAGCGCGAGACCCTGGGCGATGAGAAACTGCGCGGCTTCCGCGGCCCATGCCACGAGAAAGGCGCTCAGCAGCATGCTGGGGAAGGTCCACAACGCGGACCATGCAGCGGAACCAACCGTGGACACCGCCGCGAGCGTGAGCTTGACTTTCAACCGGTGCTGTCCGCATTAAGGAAATGTCCTGTCCTTCCACCCGTTCGCGGGGAAGCTGAATCCGCGCAACATAGATGCGCGGTGTGATCGACTCAAGCGGGCCAGGGGGAACCGTCGGTCGGCGCTCCGCGTTCGTCCTAGATTGGTCTCTATCCCCCGCCCATGCCACAAGTCACTGTCACGCGACGGCTCAGCTTCAACGCGGCCCATCGATTGCACAACCCGGCCGTGAGCGAGGCGGAGAATCACGAAGCATCATGTGGTAAACAAGATCGACCATCACAACTTGAACGTCGACGTCGATTTCATGCAGGGGATCAATCCGACGGCGGAGAACCTCGTCGTGGCCTGCTGGCGCGTGCTCGCGCCGGACGTGCAACCGGCGCGACTCACGCGGCTCCGGCTCTGGGAGACGGACAACAACTATGTCGAGTACGAGGGACGGTGACGGAGCGCCCGACGCGGCGCGCCCGGCGCAGACCGCCGTTGGGCGGGGCGCCATGACATCGCGCGCCTCGCTGGAGGCGGATGACGACCATGTGCCCGAGCATGCACCGGAGTTCGAAGTGCTCGTGCACCGTATGCTGCAGCTCATCGGCGAGGATCCGGATCGCGACGGGCTGCTCAAGACTCCAGCCCGCGTCGCCAAGTCGCTCACCTGGCTGACGCGCGGCTACGAGATGGACGTGCACGAGGTGATCAACAACGCCGTATTCGAGGCATCGCATTCGAGTATGGTGATGGTGCGCGACATCGAGCTGTACTCGCTGTGCGAGCATCACATCCTGCCGTTCTTCGGTAAGGCCCACATCGCGTACATCCCGGACAACAAAATCGTAGGGTTGTCGAAGCTGGCGCGCATCGTCGAGGTGTTCGCGCGCCGTCTCCAGGTGCAAGAGCGCCTCACCGAGGAAATCGCGCAGGCAATTCAGGATGCGCTCAATCCCAAGGGCGTGGGCGTGGTGATCGAGGCGTACCACTTGTGCATGATGATGCGCGGCGTGCAGAAGCAGAATTCGCAAACGGTCACATCGGCGGTGCGCGGGATTTTTCGAAACGACGCGCGCACACGCGAGGAATTTCTCTATCTCGCGCACGGGCGGAGTGCGCCTATCCGTTGACCGCAGCGGCGGGGACGCTGGCGGGGCGCGGCGCGGTAGTGACCGGCGCCTCGCGCGGAATCGGATTGGCGATCGCGCGGCGGCTGGCCGCGGCCGGGGCGAGGGTCGCGATGCTGGCGCGCAGCGCAGACGTGCTGGCGGCGCGCGCCGCGGAGCTGGGCGCGGCCGCGCTTCCCGTGCCATGCGACGTCACCGATGCGGATGCGGTGGCACGGGCGACGCGAGTGATCACACTATCGTTCGGTGCGCCGCCCGACATCCTGGTGAACAACGCGGGGGTGTTCCATCCGCGACCGGTGGAGGCGACACCTCCAGCCGAGTTTACCGACGTGTTGCGGGTGAACCTGATCGCCACGTTCCACTTGGTGCACGCGCTGTTGGGCGAAATGCGGGTGCGGGGACGGGGGCACATCGTGAGCATTGGGTCGATCGCCGATCGGATGACGTTTCCCGGCAACGGCGCCTACTCCGCGTCCAAGTTCGGCGCGCGCGCGCTGCACCAGGTGATGCGCGAGGAACTGCGCGGATCCGGTGTGCGGACCACGCTCGTCTCGCCCGCGTCGGTAGATACCGACATGTGGGACGGGCTGGCGGCGACGGGCCGGTTTCCGGCGCGCGACGCGATGCTGCCCGCGGATGCCGTCGCGGCGGCGGTGCTCTTCGCGCTCGAGCAGCCCGACCGGGTCAACATCGACGAGCTGCGGCTCTCTTCCGCCTAACGGAACAGTGTTTCTGGAGTTGGTGGGCGCGTTCCGCTGCCCTCGCCCGCACGACCTGACGTGGCTCGTCGCGCTGGCGCTCGATCTCGAGGATCGCGACATCGTGGAAGGAGAGCTCGGCTGCCCGACGTGCGGGGCGCGCTATCCAGTGGTGGATGGCGTGGTCGATTTCCGAGGGGACGCGGTAGCATCCGCCAGGCGGCGCACGGTGGCTCCCGATGCGCGCGCGCTGTCCGAACTCGCGATGCGCGCGGCGGCGCTGCTCGCGCTCACCGAGCCGGGCGGGGTCGCGGTGCTCACCGGCACATGGGCCGCGGCCGCGCACGATGTCGTCGCCCTCACGGAAAACGTCAACGTGCTCGCCATCGATCCGCCGTACCATGTCGCGAGCGGCTTCGGCGTGTCCGTGGCCCTGGCTTCCGACGTGCTCCCGTTGCGTCCGATGAGCGTCCGCGCCATTGCCCTCGATACCGCGCACGCGACCACCCGGTTCGCGGCATCGAGCGTCGCCGCCCTTCTGCCCCATGGCCGACTTCTGGCGCCCGTCGCCACGGCGCTTCCGGATGGAATTACCGAACTGGCCCGCGATCAGCGTGAGTGGGTCGGAGAACGACTCCAGTCGGTTAAGTTAGGCAGGGGGAAACGCGCCTCTGCGTCCCCGGACCGCGGGTAGCAGTGTGACGACCCGCGCGGCACTATGGATGGCCGTCCTCCCCATACAGTCCATCGATGATCGACGCGTATCGTTTCTCCACCACTTTACGCTTGACCTTGAGCGTCGGCGTCAGCTCCCCCCTGTCTATCGAGAAGTCGTGCTCGAGCAGCGCGACTTTCTTGGGCGTCTCGAAACTCGCGAGCCCGGTGAGTTTGCCGAGCACTTCGTTCTGCATCTTCGCCTGGACCACCGGCAGCGCGAGCAGTTGGCGCCGGTCGCCGTAGAGCAGGTTTTTGTACTTCGCCCACTTCTCGAGCTGGCCGAAATTCGGCACTACCAGCACCACAGAATAGCGCCGCTGGTCACCGAGCATCACCACCTGCGAAACGTATTTATTCATCCTGATGCGGTTTTCGATGGACTGCGGCGCGATGTTCTTCCCGCCGGCCGTCACGATGATGTCCTTCTTGCGGTCGGTGATGCGCAGAAAGCCGTCCTCGACCACGCCGATGTCGCCGGTATGGAACCATCCGTCGGCGTCGATCGCCTCGCGCGTGGCCTCCGGCCGGTTGTAGTAGCCCTTCATCACGTGCGGGCCGCGGGTCAGAATTTCGCCATCCGCGGCGATCATCACTTGGACGTTGGCGATCGGCGGGCCAACGGTGCCGATGCGGAAGCGGGACGGGGTATTCACCGAGATCACCGGGGAGGTCTCCGTGAGGCCGTAGCCTTCAAGGATCACGAGTCCGGCGGCATAGAAGAACTTGATGATGACCGGCGCAAGGGGCGCGCCGCCGGACACGAAGTACCGCAGGCGCCCGCCCATCCGCGCCTTGAGCTTCGAGAACACCAGCCGCTGCGCGATCGCATACTGGGCGGCCAGCACCGGGCTGGGCGTACGGCCCGCGAGCACCGCGTTTGCCCATCGCTCACCCACGCCCCGTGCCCAGAAGAACACGCGCTTCTTCACCGCGCTGCCGGCCAGCGCGCTCTCCAACACCCGAGCATAAATCTTTTCGTACACGCGCGGGACCGACACGACGATCGTCGGCTTCACTTCCTCGAGGTTCGCGACGATGGTGTCCATGGACTCCACGTAGGCGATCGACACGCCCAGCGCGAACATGAGGTAGTCGAACATCCGCTCGAGGATGTGCGAAAGCGGAAGGAAGCTCAGCGACACGTCGTGCTCGTCGATTGGAATGGCGGACATCACGGCCGAGATGTTCGAGGCAATGTTGCCATGCGTCAACATCGCGCCCTTCGGCTCACCGGTCGTGCCGGACGTGTAGATGATGGTCGCCACGTCATCGGGCGCGATGGCGAGCGCTGCGGCGCGATGGCGTACCGCCGCGTCCGGCGTCTCCGCTGACGCGCCGCGGGCTTCCAGCGCCGCCAACGTGAGATCGGCGCCGCCGGGTGTCGTGGTGTCGAACGCAATGACATACCGGAGATCCGGAAGATTGGCGCGGACCGACACGATCTTGCGCGCCTGCTCCTCGGTCGACACGAACAACGCCACGGCGCCCGAATCGCGCAGTATGAACGCCATTTGCTCGGCGGGCAGCGTGGGGTAGAGCGGCACGTCGATGTACCGCGCCGACAGGCACGCGTAGTCGGCAATCGCCCACTCCGGGCGATTTTCCGACAGGATGCCGATCGTCGACCCGGCGGGAAGATCGAGCGCCCGCAGGCCCAACGCAACGCGTCGCACGCGCTCCGCGAGGGTGCGGTGCGAGATCGGGTGGTACGCGCCGGCGATCTTCACCTGCAGTGCGTTAGGCCGGTCGTAGTACTCCACCGCGTCGAAGAACAACCGCGTCAATGTCGCCGGCGCGGTTGGGCGCGGCGCTGCCGACTCCGGGTGCGTGCTGGCGGTCACCGTCATGTGGTCCTCGCGCATCGATTCGACCACCGGAGGCCGGCGTCGATGTCGCCGGCCCGCGTTTCTCTGCGCCCGGCTCAGTGAATATTCACCTGCAATACGTAGCGTATGGGAGCGAGCGGAGGGAAGCCCGGCCGCGTGGCCGCCCGGGCTTCCACGACCACCGAGTCGGTAAAGGCATGCGTGAATGGCGTGACCCGCAGTCCCAATTTGGTCGTGCCGGTGGCGTCGGTGGTGTCCACCAGCGTCGCGGCGCCCGAGGGGTTGACGAGTTGGACGTTCGTCGAGTCGCCGTTGTCCAACGCTGGGGGATGGAGAAAACTGTAGCGCACGATGTACCGTGGGATGGGCACCGAATCGGTCAGGTGCACGAGCCGCACCCGCAACAGCACGGTCGTGTCGCGCAATCCGCCGGCAAAGCTGTAATCGATCGTGTCCTGGAGGCTGTCGGCATTGATCATCACGCTCGGCGTGTCGACGACCACGATGGTGTCGGGGATCGATTGCAACGAGCCGGCGGTGGCCACCACCAGCACCTGCGCCAGCGCGTGGCCAACGACGATGCCTAACAACGGGTCGACCGAGACCGAGCCCGTCGAATCGATGGCCAGAAACGTCACCGGAACGTTGGGGATGGAGTCATTCTTGTAGTTGAACACCGTCACCCGCAGCGGGGCCGCGGCGCCCAGGCTGTCACGCAGCGTGTCGCCCAGGATCACCGATGGGGACGCTGGCGCCTCGAGCTGGATCGCGACCGGCGCGCTCGGATTCGTTCCCACCTCGTTGCAGGCCAGGATGCCCAACACGGCGAGCACGGCGCCGCAGCATCGGCGACTCCGCCCGGTCATGAGAAGCGCGCCGCGAGCTCGGTCGCGAGATTCACGTAGGCCTGGGACACGGGGTCCGCCGGCGAGCGCAGTACCACGGGCTGCCCCGCCGCGAATGCCTCGGACGCGGCGGCGCTGCGCGGAATGACGAGATCGAATACCATGTTGCGCGGCAGATGGCGCCGCACGTAGTCCGATACGCGCAGACTCGCCTCGCTTGTCGGATCGTACATCGTCAGGACGAGGCCGTCGAGCGTGAGCTCGTCGTTGGTCGCGACCACGTCCTGAATTCCGCGCAAGATCTGCGGCGTGGTCTGCAACGCGAGCGGCTCGCACTGCAGGGGCACGATCACGTGCTGCGACGCGGCGAGCACGCGCTCGACGGTTGGGCCGAGTCCGGGCGGCGTATCGACGACGGTGACGTCGGTGCGCTGGCGGGCCATGCCTAACAATTCGGCGAGCACCGACGATTCCTCCATCGTGCGCTGATACGCCAGGTGGTTCGCGGCCGCGCTCACCGTGCCGGCCAGAATGACGCGCAGCCAGGGGAGGGCCGTGGGAAGAATCACGTCGCGCAGCGACTTCGCTCCCGATATGTAGTCGGAGATGCCCACCGTGGCATGGTCGGCGCGCAACCCGACGCCGTACCGTACCGCGCCCTGAGGATCGACGTCCACCAGCAGCGTCTTCATCCCGCGGCGGGCGAACGCCGCGGCAAGGTTCACCGCGGTGGTCGTCTTACCGACTCCGCCTTTCTGGCTGACGACCGCGAGGACATTGCCCACCCGCTACTCGGCGTCCGGCACAGCATCCGCGCCCGTCCCAGCCTTGATCTGCTCGAGCGTCTGTTTCGCGTGGTGCACCCAGCGTTCCGCTTCCGCGCTCTGCGGCGGATGCTCGAGAAACGCATTGAGGTGGCGCTCGGCACCGTTGTTGTCGCCGCGCTTGAACAGGAGAAAGGCGAGGCCGTAATGCGCACCGCTCAACTGCGGTTCGATCTCCAGTGCGCGACGGTAGCATCGGATCGCATCGTCGAGCCTGCCCGTGCGCGAGTACGCGATCGCCATGTTCTGCAGAATGCGTTGGTCGTTAGGTTGGTCACGCAGGGCAAGACGGTACGATGTGAGCGCTGCGTCGAAATCGCCCTGGCGCTCCAGCGCCAGCGCTTCACTGAGATAGTCGAGGCGCTGTGGCATCGGCCGCTTGGCCGTGCCACCACCCGTCAAGCGACTCCACCAGGACATGCGATCACGTCGAGGGTCGAGGAGGTCGGAGGGATGAGGGCGTCAGTGACAACGCGGATGTAAGCCGCGCGCGAGCGTAGCGGTCGACGGCAAAGTTACGCCTCGCCGCGCAGCGCGGCAACCGCGCTGTTGTAGGCGTGAGGGGGCTGGTAGCTTACACGTCGACACGGAGGGATCGATTGGTCTCGCTCGCCCCGGGAGCTCGCATGTCGCCACGGAAGAGTACAATCGATCATTCGCGAGGCGTGCTGGACGTGGACTGGCCGCTGTTCGGCGAGCTGTCCCGCGCTCTCGCGGTCAAGGTCGCGCGCGTCTACGATCCCGAAGTGGTGGTAGGCATCGCGACCGCCGGAGTAATCCCCGGTGCCGTGATCGCGGCAATCCTCGGTCGCGAATTTCACTCGCTGATTGTGAGCCGTCGCTATCACGCCTCATCGATGCGCGAGACGCCCGCCATTCTGGGCGCGGCCCCATATGAGGTACGCGATCGCCGCGTGCTGTTGGTCGACGAGACGTGCGACACCGGCGAAACGATGCGCATGGCGGTGTCCGCCCTCGTCAATGCCGGCTCAGCGGACGTCCGCACCGCGGTGGCCTTCCGCACCGGACCGTACGAGCCCGACTTCTCGGCACTGGAAACGGAGAGCACCATCATCCTGCCGTGGGATCACGACCTGCTCGGTCAGAACCCCACGTAGACTTTCGCTCGACTATTCGACTCTTTCGACGATGTCCGCGTACGATTCCCCGTTTTCCATTTCGTCATAGAGGAATCGCATCACGTCGCCGTTGCCGAGGAGAAAGCGGCAGCGTTCGGCGCCGGCGGAGCGGCATTCGACCTCGAGGACCGCAAGCGGCACGTCGGAAAGGCGGCCAAAAAAGTCGGCGAGCAGGCCCGTGGTGAAGTGGCACCCGGGCTGGTCCAGACCCTGAGACGGGTCCGCTTCTCCCCAATCATCCGAGTCGACCACTGCCACGGCGTCGCGTAGCGAGCCGATCTCCAGTGTGCCCCATCCGGCCACGCGGAAATACTCGGCGGCCAGGCGCTGGAACGCGTCGAAGTCGAGCTCTTCGGGCGCCGCGTCACCACGCTCATGCAACCAGGCGCAGAATGCTTCGAACACGGCGCCGCCCCCAGCGTAACCGGCTTCCTGCAGTGCGGAAGCGGAGGCGGGGCCAATGTCGCGCGACAGAGCCGCCCGTAGCGCGTGAAGGGCAGGGCGGCTCACGGCCATCAGCGCGTGATCGGCGAGGTTGATGGTGTCGGCCATGACGTCCTCTGGTGACTGGACTGGACCACGATCCGCGCCGTGGCGCGGACGGGCTGGTTACTCGCTGTTCTTAGAGTCGAGTCCTACGCGGCGCAAGAGCTCAGCTTCGTCAATTGTCTCGATCCCCAGTTTGCGTGCCGTCTCGAGCTTGCTCCCGGCGTCCGCCCCCACCACGACGAAGCTCGTGGATTTCGACACGCCGCTGGTGACGTGTCCCCCCGCGCCCTCGATCAATTCCGTGGCCGCGGTCCGGGACAGCGTCGGCAGCGTTCCGGTGATGACGACTGTCTTCCCGGACAGGCTACTTCGCCCGTTGGTGCGGTGCACTACCGGCTCGGTGAAATTGACTCCATGCGCACGCAACTTTTCTATCAACGTCTTGGTCGTCTCATTCGCAAAGTAGCTCACCACCGAGTGGGCGATGATGCCGCCCACACCGCGCACCGCGAGAATGTCCTCCTCGGTCGCACCGGCCAGCGTCTCGAGCGTCTCGAAGTGTCGTGCCAGCAGCTGTGCCGCACCTGTTCCGACGTGCCGAATCCCCAGTCCGTTGAGCAGTCGCCACAGCGGCTGCTGTTTCGCCGCGGCTATGGCGTCTAGGAGATTTTCGGCGCTCTTATCGGCGAACCGTTCGAGCGACGCGACCTGCTCCGCGCGCAGCGCGAAGATGTCGGCCGGATCGCGTACCATGCCCGCGTCGAGCAACTGTTGGATGCGCGCGTACGAGAGGCCGCGAATGTCCATCGCGCTCCGCGACACAAAGTGCACCAGTCCTTCGAGCTGCCGCGCCGGACAAGCCACGTTAGGACAGTACACCGCCGCCTGGTCGAGGTCGCGTTCCACCGGCGTATCGCACCTCGGGCAGCGGCCGGGCATCGCCCATTCGCGTTCGGTGCCATCGCGTCGCTCGGGGAGCGGCCCGATGACCTGGGGAATCACTTCGCCGGCGCGCTTCACCTGCACCCAATCGCCGACACGCAGGTCCCGGTCGCGGATCAATTTCTCGTTGTGCAGCGTGGCCAGCTTCACCATCGCGCCGCCGATTTCCACCGGCTCGAGCCTCGCGTAGGGATTGAGCGCGCCCGTGCGCCCGACGTTGATCTCGATCGACAGCAGGCGGGTGACGGCGATGTCGGGTGCGAACTTGCGCGCGATCGCCCACCGTGGTTCGCGTCCCGCGTCGCCTAACTCTTCCTGAATGGCGAGCGGGTTCACTTTTACGACCACGCCGTCGATCCCGAAATTGAGCTCGGCGCGCAGCGTGTGCTCGACGGTCCGGACGAACTCGATCACGTCGTCCAACGTGGCGCACGCGCGGCGGTGCGGGTCGATCGCGATGCCCCACGAGTGCAGCGTGTCGAGCAATTCCCATTGGGTCGTGAACGGAAGCCGGACGTCCGGCGGTGCGGCCACGGAGAACCCAAAAAAGCGGAGCCGCCGTTGGGCCGTGACCAACGGGTCGAGCTGTCGGAGCGAGCCCGCGGCTGAGTTGCGCGGATTGGCAAACACCGGCTCGCCGTCGCGGCGCCGTTGGTCATTGAGCTGCTCGAAACTGTCGAACGGCATGTAGCACTCGCCGCGAATCTCGACCAGCTCTGGAGGGTTGGGCGTGTTCAGCCTGAGCGGTACGTCGTGCACGGTGCGGAGGTTGAGCGTCACTTCTTCGCCTACCGTTCCGTTCCCCCGCGTCGCGCCACGCACGAACACGCCGCGTTCGTAGGTGAGGCCCACCGCCGAACCGTCTATCTTGAGTTCGGCCGTGTAGCCCGCGCGTTGCGCGTCCTCGCCGGCCAATCGAACCGTGCGCGCCGCCCATTCCCGCAACTCGTCATCGTTAAACGCATTGTCGAGCGACAGCATGGGGACGAGATGCTCGACCTTGGGGAGCCGGCCCTGCAGCGGCGCGCCGATCCGTTGGGTTGGAGAATCCGAAGTCCGCAGCTCGGGGTGCGCCTCTTCGATCTCCTGCAGCTCACGCAAGAGCCGGTCGTACTCGAGATCGGAAATCTCGGGCTGATCCTGGATGTAGTACTGATAGTTCGCGCGCTCGATCAGCCGGCGCAGTTCGAGCGCCCGGAGGGCGGGATCCGGTGAGTCAGAGGGCACATTGTAAAAATACAGCGGGACCGGGGACTGAGACTAGCTCTTCGCTTCCTCCCCCACGACTTCCAGCGTTACCGACACCAGCCGTTCCAGCTCCTCATCCGCTGACGGTGCCAGCAGTGTTTCCGCCCACATGTGGTCCTCGGCCTTCGTGTAACGATCGAGGAGGCGGCGGACAAAGGCCAGGAGGGCAATGCGCTGCAGCTCGCTCTGGCGGTGCACGCGTTGGGCTTCCTTCTGGCCCCGCTGGAGTGCCTCGAAGCGGTGGGCGTTGCGCAGCGCGTTCGCCGTGAGCGCGGCGACCACCTGGCAGAAGCGGATGTCGCGGTCCGAGAAAGGCGAGCCGTCGCGTTCCGTGCGGAGGAAAATTGCTCCGATCACCGTGCCGCGCCACCGGATTGGCACAACCACAATCGAGCGGACGTTGCGTAGCGCGAGCACCGTTTCGACGCGTTGCAGCATCGGATCGGCGGCGGCGTCGGGAATGAACACCGTTTCGCCGCTGTCGAACGCCCGCCTGAGCTCGGGGTAGCGGTCGAGGTCCACGATGAGGTTGCTGATCGCCGGTTCTTCATACGACGCCATCAACCGCACGTCGCGTTGATCGCCGAGCAGGAAAATCGAGCAACGGTCGAGTCCGAACGTGTCGCCTAACTTGCGAGCGATGGTCTGGAGGATGTCGACGAAGTGCAGGGAGGCGGAGATTTCGGTGAGAATGTCGACCACCGCTACCAGGTGGTCGCGTTCGCGCTCGAGCTCCGAAATACGCGCATGCAGCCGCGTGACGGTGTCGCCGTCACCCGACAGCGGTCGTTCCTCCCGCGGCGGCTCCACTGCCGTGCTGATCATGGAAGTCTCTGAAGTTGGCGTTGAATTCGGCGCTGGCGAAGCGGACCACGCGGTTCCTGCCAAGACGCTTGGCCACGTAGAGCGCATCGTCGGCCGCTTGCAGCAACGCGTCGCGGTTCACGAGCTGCTGGTGGGGCCACGCCGCCACGCCGCAGCTGACCGTGGCGTGCAACTCGTGTCCCTCGAAGGTGAACCGGTGCGCCGCTACTCTGAGACGCGCTCGGTCCGCGAAGGTCACCGCGGCCTCGGACACGGCGCCCGGGAGCAGTACCAGGAACTCCTCCCCGCCGTAGCGTCCGACCTGATCGATCTCGCGCATCGAGCTCTGCAGCACCAGGCCGATTTCCCGCAGCATCGCATCGCCGCAACGATGACCGAACCGGTCATTCACATTCTTGAAGTGGTCCAGGTCGAACATCGCGAGCGCCAGCGGCTCGCGCAGGCGAACCGAGTGCTCGAACATCTCGCGCAACCGCTCGTCCACGCGGCGCCGGTTGTCGAGCCCTGTAAGCGCATCCGATACCGCGAGCTGGAGGAGCGCGGCGTTGGCACGTTCCAGCTCGCTCTCGCGCCGCTGCACTTCATCCTGCAGCGCCTTGATGCGCAGCATCGAGCGCACACGGGCCTCGAGCTCCTCGAAGTTCACCGGCTTCGTGACATAGTCATCGGCGCCCGCGCGCAACCCTTCGATTTTTCGCTCCACGCTGTCCAGCGCCGTCTGCATGATGATCGGAATGAACGGCAGCGTGGAATCGTTCTTGATTCGGCGCGCCACCTCGAAGCCGTCGAGTCGCGGCATCATGACATCGAGCAGGATCACATCGGGCGCCGAGGCGGCGACAAGGGTCAACGCTTCTTCGCCATCGCTCGCGCATAGCGCGACATAGCCGGCGGCCTCGAAGCGCATTTGCAGCACGTCGCGGTTGTCCTCGTTGTCGTCGACGATGAGGACGTGTGGTCTCGCGCCACGGCTAGCGGCCATTTCCTTTCCCGATGAATCGCTCGACCTCGCTCACCACCGTTTTTGGCTCGCACGGCTTCGCCAGGTAGCTGTCGCACCCCACTTCCATCGCCTTCTCGCGGTCGGACGCAAGCGCGTGCGCGGTAAGGGCGATGATCGGGATCCCGCGTGTGGTCGGATCGCGCTTGAGCACCTGCGTCGCCTCCCAGCCATCGATCACCGGGATCGAGATATCCATGAGAATCAGGTCCGGCTGTTCCGAGCGGGCCTTGGCAATCCCCTCTTCACCGTTCAGCGCCTCCATCACCCGATAGCCGAAGTGCTGGAGGATGGTGGAGTACACGATGCGGTTGTCCTCGTTATCCTCCACGAGCAACACGGTCTTTTCGGGGATGCTGGTCATGCATATCCTCGCGCGAAAACCACATGGCATTGCGGGGAGGGCTGATCCACGCTCCGCAGGGTGTGCCGGCTCACCGCGGCGCCGCGGCAGTCGGCCGGCGCATGCTCGCGGCCGACGCAGCATAGTGGAACGCACAGGCCGTGCCCGCGCAGGACGTCCCGCTAATCTCGACAGGAACCAACGCGACAAGCAAGCTTCTTGCCATACGAAATGGCAACACTTCGACCGACAGAGGGAAATTTATGTCTCGCCCAACGGATTTCGTCAGCGGGCGCGCTGGTAACGGCGATCCAGATACGTCAGACGTGGAGATCGAGGAGACGGCGCACGAGGACGTCGCGGAGGGCGACGGACGGTCGGTGGCATCCTTCACCGCCGGTCTGATGCTTGGCGTTGCCTTGGGTGCTGGCGTCGCTCTGCTGCTGGCCCCGCGGCCCGGCGATGAGACGCGCAAACTGCTGGGACGGCGGGCGCGGCGGCTCGGCGATCGGGTAGCCGATCGGGTGGACGACCTACGGGATGACATTCGACGAAGCGCTCGAAAAGGCGAGAAACGGCTGCGCAGGAGCATGAAACGCTAGCTCCGTGCCGCGCGCCGCAAGTGGCGCGTCGCAGCGACACGGCCCACGACACACGACGCGATCAGTGGAGCTTCGCCAGCTCCACCGCTGCCTGCTGTTGGTAGAATTTGTCGTTGTACTCGGTAATCTTGCCGTTGATCACCGCTTCGAACTGCGCACGCGCCCTGTCGCGGTCGCCGGAGTGATTGCGATCGCGATAGATCTCGGCGAGGTCCAGGTGGTGCACCAGACGGTCAGGGTCCAGGGCCACAGACTTTTCCATGTACGTGACGGCGGAGTCCCAGCTCGCCTGGTCGAAGATGCCGCCGCCGAGGAACGACTTGGCGAAGAATCGTGAGAATCCACTGAGACGCATGATCTCGGCGTTCCAGCGACCCAGCACGTGAAGCGCACCGGCATGTAACGAATCGTACTTGAGCGCTTCGAGGGCCTGTGCGCGTACGTCCTTGCCGTATTTCACGCGATCTTTTGCGCCGAGTGTCAGGGCTACGCGACCCATGGCGCGGGCGAGGGCAAAATGCCCCTCCGCATTGGTGGAATCAGCCGCCACCGCTCGGCGCGCGAGTTGCTCGCCTTCGGCGTAATACTGCTTTCGTTTGTCCTTATCGGGCTCGAACTCACCCAGGTCCACCGCTTCGCGCGAGGCTTTCCAGAGCGCTTCATAATTGGTGGAATCGGCCGCCAGCGCGGCTTGGTAGTGCGCGAGCGCTGATGTGGGGTCGAGCGCAACGTGGGCGCTGTCGCCCTCCGCAATGTGCTGGGCGGATGTCTGCGCGTTCGCCGTTGCAACGCTCAGTGCGAACATCGTTCCGATCGTGAGGTAGCGAGCGAGCATGAAAGCTCCGACATTGGATGGTGAGAGAGCGCGCGGCGATACACTAGAAATACCCCGGACCAGAGT
Source organism: Gemmatimonadaceae bacterium (assembly GCA_025450035.1). Classification (GTDB taxonomy): domain Bacteria; phylum Gemmatimonadota; class Gemmatimonadetes; order Gemmatimonadales; family Gemmatimonadaceae; genus JADGGM01. Next base: position 8,190 of record JANWIF010000033.1, on the reverse strand, counting down.
CAATGCTCACGACGCAACTCATCGAGCGGAAACGCGACGGCGGTCGGCTCGACCCCGATGAGTGGCGCGCGCTCATTGGCGCGTACGTGGCCGGTGACGTGCCTGACTACCAGATGGCGGCCATGCTGATGGCGGTCTTCCTGCGAGGGCTCGACGGCGGCGAGACGGCCGCACTCACGGAGTCGATGCTCGCGAGCGGCGCCCAACTCTCGCTTGCACACCTGGGCGTCGCGCGGGTGGACAAGCACTCCACCGGCGGCGTGGGCGACAAGACCTCGCTGATTCTGGCGCCCCTCGTGGCGTCGTTGGGCGTTGCGGTGCCGATGATATCGGGACGCGGTCTGGGGCATACTGGAGGAACCCTCGACAAGCTCGATGCGATCCCGGGCATGCGTTCCGACCTTACGCTGGGCCAGGCGCGCGCGCAGCTGGAGCGCATTGGGTGCGCGCTCATGGGCCAGACCCGGGAGATCGCGCCTGCGGATCGCCGCCTCTATGGGCTCCGCGACGCCACGGCCACGATTGACGCCGTTCCGCTGATTGCGTCGAGCATCATGAGCAAGAAGCTGGCAGAGGATCTGACGGGGCTGGTCGTGGACATCAAGCTCGGTTCGGGGTCGTTTCTGCGCGATCTGGATCAGGCGCACGCCCTGGCCGACACGATGACTGCCCTGGGCGCGGCGCACGGGTGCACGGTGGTAGCGCTTTTCACCGCGATGGATCGGCCGCTGGGGCGCGCGGTGGGGAACGCGCTGGAGGTGGAGGAGGCGATCCACTCGTTGCACGGCGAGGGCCCGCCCGATCTGATGGAAGTGACGTACGCACTCGGCGCCGAGATGTTGCAGGTGGGCGGCGTCGCGCGGGACGACAACGACGCGCGTCGCCAGATGCAGGGAGCGATTTCTTCGGGTGCTGCGGCGCGCAAGTTTCAGGAGGTGATCGAGGCCCAGGGCGGTAACGCGTCGGTGGTCGACGACCCGGCCGTGCTTCCGCAGGCCGGCGCCTGCGAGCTATTCGAGGCTCCGCGCCGCGGATTTGTGACGCGCGTGGAGCCGCGCACCATCGGCCGGGCGTTGATTGCGTTAGGCGGCGGACGAGTGCGTCCCGACGATCACGTCGATCCGGCCGTGGGCTTCGTGATCACCGCCAAGCCGGGCGACCGGGTGACCCGCGGCGAGCCGATTGCCACCGTTTTTGCGAGTGACGACGCCGGCATCGAGCTGGGGCGGGCGGCGTTGCGTACCGCGATCGAGATCGGGGATCAACCCGTCGATGCGTTGCCGCTCATCGTGCCGGGGTCCCGGCCCCGATTGGCGACGTCCTAGATGTCCAGATTGCTCACGAACTTCGCATTCGCTTCGATGAACACTCGGCGCGGTTCGACCTCGTCGCCCATCAGCATCTGAAAGATCCGGTCGGCTTCGACGGCGTCGTCCATGTCCACCTTGAGGAGCGTGCGGCGCTCGGGGTTCATGGTGGTTTCCCAGAGCTGCTCTTTGTTCATCTCGCCTAACCCTTTGTAGCGTTGGATCAGCACGTTGGCTTTGGCGCCATCGCCGTTGCTGAGGCGTTGCACGTACGCGTCGCGTTCGAGTTCGGTGTAGGCGTAGTACTCTTCCTTGCCCTTGGCCACGCGATAGAGCGGAGGTTGGGCAATATAGATGTAGCCGGCGTCGATCAGCTCGGGCATCTGGCGGAAGAAGAACGTGAGCAGCAGCGTGCGAATGTGCGCGCCGTCCACGTCGGCGTCGGTCATGATGATGATTTTGTGGTAGCGCGCCTGATCGACCTGGAAGTCATCGCGGATGCCGGCGCCGATGGCGGTGATGATGGTGCGGATCTCTTCGTTGGACAGCACCTTGTCGATGCGCGCTTTCTCGACGTTGATGATCTTGCCGCGGAGCGGCAGGATGGCCTGAAATTCGCGCGCCCGCCCCTGTTTGGCGCTGCCGCCGGCGGAGTCGCCTTCCACGAGATAGAGCTCGCAGAGCGGCGGATCGTTGAGTGAGCAGTCGGCGAGCTTGCCCGGCAGGATGCCGGCGTCGAGCGCGGACTTCTTGCGCGTGAGGTCGCGCGCTTTGCGCGCGGCCTCGCGGGCCCGGGCGGCCGACACGGCCTTCTCGACGATGATGTTGGCCGAACGCGGGTGCTCCTCGAGGTAGGCGCCGAGGTATTCGTTGACGACGCTGCGCACCGCGCCCTCCGCCTCGGAGTTGCCTAACTTGGTTTTCGTCTGTCCCTCGAACTGGGGCTCGCGGACTTTCACCGACAGCACCGCCGTGAGGCCTTCGCGGACGTCGTCGCCGCTGAGCGTGAAGTCGGCCTTCTTGAGGAAATTCCCCTTCTGCGCGTACACGTTCACCACGCGCGTGAGCGCGCTCTTGAACCCGCTCAGGTGCGTGCCGCCCTCGTGCGTGTTGATGTTGTTGACGAAGGAGAACACGTTCTCGTTGTAACTGTCGTTGTACTGGATCGCGACTTCGATCGCGATGTCGTCGCGCTCGGTCTCGAGGTAGATGACGTCGGGATGCAGCGGCTTCTTGGCCGCGTTGAGATGGGCGACGAACTCCTTGAGGCCGCCCTTGGCTTGGAACGTGTCCTGCTTCTCTTTGCCCAGCCGCTCGTCGGTGAGCGTGATGATCAGACCTTTATTGAGGAACGAGAGCTCGCGCAGCCGCGTGGCCAGAATGCTGTAGTCGTGCGTGAGTTCGGTAAGAATCGTCGCGTCGGACTTGAACCACACCGTGGTGCCGGTCTCCCCTTTGGGCACCTTGCGCAGCGTCTTGAGCTTGGTGGTTGTGACGCCGCGCGCGAAGTCCATGTAGTACTCCTGCCCGTCGCGCTTCACCCACACCTTGAGCTGCTCCGAGAGCGCGTTGACCACCGAGACGCCCACGCCGTGCAATCCGCCCGACACCTTGTACGTGTTCTTGTCGAACTTGCCGCCGGCATGGAGCACCGTCATCGCCAGCTCGACCCCGGGAATTTTTTCGGTGGGATGAATGTCCACCGGAATGCCGCGTCCGTTGTCGACCACGGTGATGGAATCATCGGCATGGATGGTGACGGCGATCTTGTCAGCGAATCCGGCCAGCGCCTCGTCGATCGAATTGTCGACCACTTCGTACACGAGGTGGTGCAATCCTCGTGAAGAAGTCGAACCGATGTACATGCCGGGGCGCTTGCGAACCGCCTCCAGTCCCTTGAGTACCTGGATCTGTCCCGCGTCGTATTCCGTCATCGGATAGCCTGTTCTCCCAAGCGAGTTCGGCCACAAAAAACCGCCCGGCGTACCAGCGAATAAACACCGAAATCAGCGCTGCCGTGCCAACATCACAATGTACACCTAAATTCTTGTGAATTCAAGTAGTTAGATACCGCGAAGTTGCCGGCCGTCGACGGTCAGGCAGTTGCAAAAAAGACGGGCGCATGACTCATCGCCGTGCGCCCGCTCTATCGCTGTACCGGCGATACGACCGCGATCGACTATTGCCGACAGGCGCCGTGCGGATCCGGCTTGGGCTGATCCACCACCACGCGGTGATCGAGGTCGGCCACGTGCACCGCAACGTCCGACACGAAGTTCACGACGCGCGCCATGTGCACGTAATCGATATACTCGGGTTCGTCCGTTACTTGGTGGTAATCCGAGTGCAGCCCGGTGGTAAAGAACGTAATTGGAATGCCGTAGCGCGCATACTCGTAATGGTCGCTCCGGCAATAGATGTTGGAGGGGTGGCCGTTGGCGTCGATCGAGTAGTCGAGGGTCAGGTTGTGATGACCCTCGGTGTTGACCTTCTCGATCAAGTCGCCGAGCTCGGTGGACAGCCGGCGCGAGCCGACGAGCTGCAGGTAGCCGGCGCTGCCGTGGATTGGCACGCCTTCTTTCGTGCGCCCAGTCTCATCGTAGGCATCGCCGCGTCCCACCATGTCCATGTTGAGTTGCGTCACGATGCTGTCGCGCGCCACGGTGGGGTGATCGGTGAAGTACCGCGAGCCGAGGAGTCCTTTTTCTTCTCCCACGTGCCAGACGAACAGGATGGAGCGCTTGGGCTTTACTTTCATGGCCGCGATGTGCTGCGCGATCTCGAGGGCGGAAACGGAACCGGATCCGTCGTCGTCGGCGCCGTTGTCGATCGAGTCGAGCCGCTCGCTGTGGGGGTGCGCGGCGCGGAAGGCCGCCAGCGCCTTGTCAACTTCGGCCTGCTCGGCGGGCGTGGGTTGCTTGTTTCCGTCGTCGGCCCCTTCGGGGCGGACGATATGATTCCAGATGCGCAGCGAGTCGTGGTCGACTGGATGCGCGGCGACGCCGAGGTGGTCGTTGTGCGCCCCGATGGCGACATATTCACCGCGCAGCGCGGGGTCGCTGCCCGGAACGATGCCGACCACGTTGCGCGCGGGAAACGCCGAGGGCGTGGTGGTGTAGCGGATGTCGATCGACGCCGTTCCGCCGGCGGCGCCTGGCGTTAGGCCGTTAGGCGAAGCGCCGAGGAGCTTGGCCGCCGCGCCGGTGGAGATGAAGAACAGCTCGGTGCCGGTCGTGGGCGTGGTGTTGTCGTCGAGAAACGTCTGCGGGCGGGTGAAGAATCCCAGGAACCGCGGCGGCAGCGCGTCCAGCCCGGCAATCGCGATCGCGCCGGCGCTGTCCAGGTCGGGGCTGCGGCGCATGGAGCGCAGCACCGTCATCGCGTTTCCCTGCACGGAAAACACCACCAGCTTCCCCTTCGCCTGATCGGGGGCGATGCGCTTGGTCGTATCCTGAATGTCGCCGCCATAAACGACCTGCATCGTGGCGGCGGGGGCGGCTTGCCGCGAGATGGGGAGGTAGTCTGTGCCCAACTCCAGGGGCGTGCCGCCCACGGAGAACGTCGACGTCGAGTCGATCGTGCGCGTCTTGAGCGGGATGGTTTGGAAGTACGTGCCGTCGTCTCCGGCGGGAATCAAGCCCATCCGCTTGATCTCGCCCGCGATGTAATCGGTGCCGCGCACGTTCCCCTCGGTGCCGGCCTCACGTCCGAGCATCGAGTCATCGGAGAAGATGTACAGGCGCGTCATGAGATCCGCGGCGGAGATGGCCGGCGATGTCGGGCGCGGCGCGTGTTTGAGCGGGAGTGTCGTGGGCGGCAGCGGAACCACGCCGCCGGCGGTCGCGTTGGGCGCGGCGGGGGTCTGCGCAGCCAACGCCACAGGGAACGCGAGCGCGAGAGCGATCCGGGCGAAGTACGATGACATGGGGGAAGAAATGGAGGAGAAGAAAGTGGTGCGGCGCGGTGCGCCGCGTGTGCGGGACGCGTAGTGGCGAAATATGTCGGGCGGCGCACGTGCCGACCAGAGCACGCTCAGGGGCGTTTGAGGCGCCAGCGCAGCCGCTGGATGGTCGAGCCGCCTGGCCGGGAGTTCAGAGCCTTGAGCAGCTGCGGCTCCATCAGTGACAGCTCCTGCATCCAGGCATTGGTGGTCACATCCACGAACAGCGTGCCATCGCGCGTCACCATCTGCGCGGTGGTGACGGAGGCGATCTGCTCGCCCACGAGCGCCGCCCACTCGGGGATGATCGACGCCTGCTCGATGCGTTCCGTTAGGCCTGCGCGGCGCAGGAAGCCGGCGAGCGCGTCGCGGAGCGGTTGGGGCGGACCCCTGCGCGGCGGCGGGCTCATGCGGCGCCCGCGGCAGGCGTGATCGCGCCGGCGGTGACGCGATGGCGGGCCAGCTGGGTGAGGCCTAACGGAATGTCGCCGTCGCGCGGCACGGCGAGCACGATCTGCCCGGAGCGCTCCGCGCTCAGCAGCTCGAGGATGCGGAGCGAGCGTCCGGCGTCCAGCTCGGCGAACGGATCGTCGAGCAGGATGATGGGTTCACTGCCGGCGGCGGCTCGGCGCGTGTCGGCTTCGAGCAGGCGGAGGGCGATCGCGGCGGTGCGCTGCTGTCCCGCGGATCCATACGTGCGGAGCTCCCGTCCGTCGAGCGAGAGCGCGAGATCGTCGCGGTGCGGGCCCGCGTGCGTGAGGCCGCGCCGGATGTCGGCCGCGCGATGGCGGGCCAGCGCATCACGGAGCGCGTCACGCAGGGCGCCCGGGTCGGCGGCTCCCGCGGCGACGCTGCTCACGTAGCGCATGGCCGCGGTGCCGCGCTCGCCGATGCCGCGGCACAGCTCGGCATACCGCGCGCGGTGCGCATCCACCCAGGCGCGCCGGGCCAGCCAGAGCACGGCGCCGCTCTCGGCCAGCGGGGTCTCCCACACCGCGACGCTCTGTTCCACCCGCGCCGCCGGTCCGGGCTGGCGCATGGCCGCACCCCGCTGCGCGAGCGCGGTACGATACCGCTGCAGCGCGACCAGGTAGGGCCGCGCGCTGAGCGCCAGCATCACATCCAGCAGGCGCCGCCGCGCTGCCGCTGCTCCGGCCACGATCCCCCCGTCGCGCGGCGAGAACAGCACCGCGGGGAACGCGCCTAACGCATCGGTAAGGCGGTCGGTTTCGCCGCCGTCCACGAGCACCCGCTTGCGCTTGGACGAGCGTTCGAATCCCGCCGAGACCGTCCGCGCACGCGCGTCTGCAAGGTCGGCGGCCAGATAAAACGCCCGCGCCTCGAAGTTCACCAATTCCGTGTCGCGCGCGCCGCGAAACGACCGCAGCAGCTGCAGATAATGAATGGCCTCGAGAAAATTCGTCTTTCCCTGGCCGTTCTCGCCCACGAGTATCATGCCCTCGACCGGCGGCGCCACGTCCACGCGGTGGAGGTTGCGAAAATCGCGCACCTCGACGCGCACGAGCCGCGCGCGCGACACCGGCGGCGCCGCCGGCGCCGCCGTGCCGGCCGCGAGCGCGGGACCTGCGGCCTCCATCACGTGCATCCTATCGCCCGGTAAAGCGCGCGTCGCGCTTCTCGACAAAGGCGCTCATCCCCTCGTGCATGTCCTGCGTAGCGGACAAGAGTCCAAAGTACGCCGCCTCGAGCTCCAACCCCTCGTCGAGCGGCAAATCGGCGCCGCGATGCACCGCCTCAATGCACAGTGCAACCGCCAACGGACCTTGCGCGATGATCTGTCGCATCATCCGCTCCGCCGTCGGGAGCACCTCCGCGTCCGGCACCACGGCGTTCACCAGCCCGATCCGGTAGGCCTCGGCCGCGTCGATCATCTCGCCGGTGAGGAGCAGTTGCAGCGCGCGGCCCGTGCCCACCAGGCGCGCGAGGCGCTGCGTGCCGCCGTAGCCCGGCGTGATGCCCAACTTCACTTCCGGTTGCCCGAACTTCGCGCGCTCGGCGGCGATGCGGAGATGACACGCCATGGCCAGCTCACAGCCTCCGCCTAACGCAAAGCCGTTCACCGCGGCGATCACCGGTTTCGTCGATCGTTCCACCATCGAGAACACGCGCTGGCCGCGGAGCGCGCGGGCGCGGCCGTCGAGCGCGCCCTGGCGGGACAGCTCCGCGATGTCGGCGCCGGCGACGAAGGCCGTGGTGCCCGTGCCCGGGTGCTGCGCGCCGGCCACGTCCTCGCGCCGGAGCACGAGTTCGATCGCGTCGCCGAGCTCCGCGATGGTCTCGTCGTTCAGCGCGTTGAGCTTCTCCGGCCGGTTCACACGAATGGTTGCGACACGGTCGGTGACGTCGAAGGTGAGTGTGACGAAGGACATTCGGCGATCGCTCGGAGCGGGGACGGGGGGGGGCGAGGACGGTCGGGTCGACCGGAATCTAATTCGCGCCGGCGCGCTGTGCCGCGCGGCCTCGGCTCGTTCCGCGCGACCGCGCGGCGCGGTACGTTTCGCCCGTGCACTCTCTCGAGGTGGTGCGCTGGGCGCCGGACGGTGATGCGGTCCGCATCATCGACCAGACCGCGTTGCCGGAACAGCTCGTCGAACGCGACCTTCGCACGCTCGACGCCGTGTGCGGCGCGATCACGTGCCTGGCTGTGCGCGGCGCCCCCGCCATCGGGATCGCCGGGGCGATGGGGCTGGTGGCTTCGCTGCGCGCGTTCACTCACGATCCGCTTGACGCGTTCGGCCGTCGGGTGAACGAGCACGCGCGGCGAATCGTCGCGACTCGACCCACGGCGGCGAATCTAGCCTGGGCCGTGGGCGCCGTGGTGGCGGAAGGCGCCCGCCAGGCCGGGGGGTCGGGATCGGCGCACGCGCTGTGGACCACCATGCGCGACCGGGCCTCGCAACTGCTCGACGACGACCGCGCCAT
>JANWIF010000032.1 GCA_025450035.1 Gemmatimonadaceae bacterium | reverse complement strand
GGCGCGGATACGTTCCCCAGGCGATCACGGCGGTTGGCGTGTCCCCGGACAGACCACCCGCCATGAGCGCGGCCGCGATCTCCGGCAATCTCCTGACGCCCATGTACAGCACGAGCGTGCCACCCACGCGTGCAAGCGCATTCCAATCGGTGTCGCTCTCGCCTTTGGTGGGATCCTCGTGACCGGTCACGAACGTCACCGACGAGGCGAGACCACGATGCGTGACGGGAATTCCGGCATACGCCGATGCCGCCACCCCCGCGGTCACGCCGGGAACGATCTCAAACGGTACGCCGGCCGCCGCCAGAGCCAGCGCTTCTTCGCTGCCGCGCCCGAACACGAAGGGATCGCCGCCTTTGAGCCGCACCACGCGCTTCCCGTCCCGCCCGAGGCGCACGAGGAGCGCGTTGATCCGGTCTTGACGCGCCGAGGGCGCGCCGCCGCGCTTGCCCACGTCGTGCATTGCGGTGCCGACGCGAATGATCGGATCCCTCAGGATTTCGGGATTGACCAACGCGTCGTAGACAATGGCGTCGGCATCGCCCAACAGCGCGCGTGCACGGACGGTGAGAAGCCCGGGATCACCGGGGCCGGCACCCACCAGGGAGACGAGTGCGGAAGATACGGCATGTGGGGACATCGACGGATAATGTCCGCGGCGCCGAACAAACTCAACGGAGGGCGTGCGTCGTGCGCGCATGGCGCGTATGATGTACACCTCGTTCACCGCCCATCCGTTGAAGCCGAAGGAGGGTTCATGCCCCACCGCTGCACCGATCGGACGCGCCCGGCATCGCGCTGCGCCGCGTGACCAACGCTGGCGCATCCGCCGGTCACGCGTCACCCACGCGCACGGTGCTGGTGGGTTGCTCGTTCGCCGGACTCGAGTTCCTCTATCGTACGGCACGCCGGCGGGGTCGGTTCGCGCCGGGCGCGATGGCGGTCGTCGATTCGCGTCCCATGCACTCGTACGTTCCACTCGCGCACGAGGTGACGAGCGGCGCCCGTAGTGCCGACGCGCTCCGCTTCGACACACCGGCGTTCTGCCGCGCCATCGGCGCCGAGTGGATCACGGGGGCGTTGATTTCGCTCGACCGGTCGACGGGCGTAGTGGGTCTCAAGGGCGGCCGCGAGATTCCGTTCGACCGCGTCATCTTCGCAGTGGGCAGCGTGCCCGATCTCCCCGAGCAATTCGCCAAATCACCGGCCGTAATTCCGGTCAAGTTCGTGGATGAAGCGGCGGCGTTGCGGCGGCGGCTGCACGTGCTGCGGGTGTCGGGCGCAAGCGTGTTGCGTGTGGCGGTCGTGGGCGCCGGAATCACCGGCGTCGAGTGGAGCGCCGAGCTTGCTGGCGGACGCGTGGACGGGGCGCGCCTGGCGACGACCCTCGTTGGCGACGCCTCGCGCGTGCTGCCAGAATTTCAGCGGCCCATTTCGCAACGCGTGGCCGCGAGGCTCTCCAGCGCGGGCGTCGAGCTTCTGCTCGGCCGCCGCGCAATTGGGCTGACCCGCGACCATCTGCTGCTGGAAGGGGGAACGGCAATTCCCTGCGATGTGATCGTCTGGGCCGGCGGCGTGCGCGCCAATCCGGTCGTTGCAACGCTGGGCCTACCGATCACGCCGCACGGCCACCTGATCGTGAATTCGAGATTGGAAGTGGATGGCGACTCGTCCATTCGCGCCATGGGTGATTGTGCGCAGGTGGTGGACGGCGGGCGCGAATGGCCGACGACGATGCGCGCCATCGAGGCAATCTGGCAAGGCGCCGCGCTCGCACGATTGCTCGATGCCGGCGCGCCGAAGCACACGACCCCGCACCGATTGCACCGCGAGTTCTACTACGGGATTTCACTCGGCGAACGCCGCGCCGCAATCGTGCGCGGACGGTTCTACACCGAGAGCGCTCCCATCGTGGCGCTCCGGCGCGTGCTGCAGTGGGCGTACTACCGGCGCTTTCGGCGGCTGGCCCAACGACTGGGCCGCCATCACGCGCACCGCACGAGCGAAGCGTCCTGACGCCCGCCCGGCCGTGCGCTACGAATCGCTACCGGCCGCCGCGCCCCAATTTTTCCTGCGCGCGCCGGCGCCGCACCCAGAGACTCAGCGCGTACGCGCCGTACACCACGGCGACGACGGCGTACGCTGCGTGATAGTAGCCCGCGTTGTTCGGCATCAAGGCCCCTCCTCCGCCTCGAGCGCTGCCTCGTCGGTGGCTAACCGATAGCGCGCACGTAGCAGGGCAATGAACAGCAAGGTGAACGAGCCCAGCGCGAGCAGGAACGTCTCCAGCATGTCGTTAGGTAAAGATGGCCGGCTCGGCTTGAAGATGATCGGCATCGGATGCAACGTGCGAAACAGATACACACTGAGATGGATGAACGGGATGAGCAGCGCACCCAATATGCCTAACACCGCCGAGTAGCGCGCCCGCATTCCGTGATCCTCGATCGCGCCGCGCAGAATCAGATAGCCCACGTAGATGAACCACAGGAACAACGTGAGCGTGAGTCGCGCATCCCAGGTCCACCAGGTCCCCCAGACCGGTTTCCCCCACAACGAGCCCGTGATCAGCGTGACCGTGGTGAACACCACCCCCACCTCCGCAGCGCTCTCCGCCAATCGATCGAGCCGCATGTCCTTCATCCACAAATAGCCAATGCTCGTCAGCGCCACCACGCCAAACGCCATGAATGCCACCGCCGCCGACGTCGGGTGGACGTAGTAGATCTTCTGCGCCGGCCCTTGCAGTGCTTCCAACGGCGTGAAGTAAATCGCGCGGATATACGTCGCGATCACACCGAGCACGGCCACAACAAACAACCAGCCGAACGTGGGCTCGGCGACCCGTGCAGTTGCGCTGCCGTCCTGCCCGTGAGAAACCGTGAGGTCGGTCATTCTTCAATCGTGTGAGGAAATGCCATCATGCACGCCGCCACGAAGACGATGTCGTATGCCAGTAGGATCTTGAGCCAACCCATCGACTCGGCCACCGGACGACCCGCAAACAGTCGCGCGGTGGCCTGCGCCGCCGGAATGACAATCGGTACGAAAAACGGCAGGGACAACATCGGCAGCAGCAGCTCGCCGAGCCGAGTGTTCACAGCCATGGCGGCGAACAGTGTGCCCACCGCCACCAGTCCGATCGCTGCCAACAGCGCGATACCGGCCAACGCCAACACGCGTCCACCGAGCGGCATGTCGTAGAACAGCGCGATCGCCGGAATCGCGATCACCTGCACTGCGATCACGAACACCAGGTTCGCCATCGCCTTGCCGAGGTAGATCGACTCGCGCGGGATCGGCGCGCCCAACAGGCCGTCGATTGCGCGGTCGGCGAGCTCGACGCCGAACGAGCGGTGCAATCCCAACAAGCCCGAGAAGGTGAAAATCACCCACAGCACACCCGGGGCCAAGTCCACCGCCGCCACCGCGGTCGGGTCCCAAGCGAAGAAGAAAATCACGATGCCCAACAGCGCAAACACCACTGCCGAGAAGAACGCCGTACGCGTTCGGAACTCGATAGCCAGGTCTTTGCGCGCGATCAACAGCGCGGCTCCGAGAGCGTCAGGCATCGTGTGCCACCAGAGTACGGTAGCTGCTGGCGTATGAAGCCGCATCCAGCGTATGGCGTTCCTCGAAGCGCGCGAAGCGGCCTCGGGACATAATCGCCGCGTGCGTGGCCAGCGCCAGGCCTTCCTCGAGATTGTGGGTCACCAGCACCAACGCCGCGCCAGACCGCCGGAGCGTGGCCAGACTGTCCGACAGCGCGGCGGCCCCTGTCGCATCGAGTCCCGTGAATGGCTCGTCGAGGAGCACCACCGACGGCTCGTGCACCATGGCCCGCGCAATGCTTACCCGTTGCTGCATGCCCCGACTCAGCGCTCGTACCGGCGCATCGGCGCGCGGCATCAGGTGCATCTCGCCGAGCGCACGCGCGGCGGCCGCGCGCGGCTCGCACACGCCAAACAACCGCGCCGCCAGCTCGACGTTCTCCCGCGCCGTGAGCGGGCCGTAGAGCATGCTCGCGTGCGAGATGAATCCGATCCGGCGCCGCGCCGCCGCGCCGCCCGGCAGGTTCGTCCCGGCAATACGCGCCCAACCCGCCGTAGGGCGGAGCAACCCCGCGAGTACGCGCAGCAGGGTGGTCTTTCCCGCCCCGTTAGGCCCGAATAACGCCAGACACTCTCCCTTACGCAGCGTGAACGTCACGCCGTCCACCGCCCGCCTCGCCCCGAACGCCCGCACCAGCGCGTCGGCCTCGATGGCCGCCGTCGTTGCGTCGCTCACGCGGTGATGTACTTGGCCGCGTGCCGCGGCGATCGCTGCCGCAATGCTTCGCGCAACGCCCCCACGCCCGCCGCCCGCGCCGCGAGGTGCGCGGCGTACGAATGACGCAACGTGTGGGGCCCCAATCGCCCGACCATCTCCTCACCCAGTCCCGCCGTACGTGCTACCTGCCGTAGCCGGTGCCACGCCCGCTGCCGCGACGTGTGCACGTGCGAGCGCGGATGGATGAACACGAACGGCTCCATTGCCCGAATGAACGGATGCGGTCGCTCGGCAATCCACGTGCTCAACCATTGCGCCGGATCGCCATCGAGCGTCACGTGACTCCTCGTGCCACCGCGTCCCACCACCGTGAGGTGCAACGCCGTGGGCCACCCGCGCACGGCGTCAACCGTTAGGCCAACGGCCTCCGACACCAGCAACGCCGCAAAGTAACAGAGTCCGTACAACGCGAGGTCCATCCGTTCCATCGTAGCCGCTGGCCCTCGCGCCGCGCTCTCGAGGTAGCCGAACAGCACGGCGACCTCCGCCTCGGACAGAATCAGCGGCGCGTCCGGCTTGACCACCGGCTCGGCCAGTCGTTCCGCCGGACCCGGTGCCCGCAGCCGTTCCTCCCCCACCAAATACCGGTAGAATGACTTGATCGCCTGAAGATGGCGGCGCACGGTGGCCGGCGCCCACTGCTCGGCTTGTGACCGACCGGCGAGGTATGTGCGTACATCATGCGGCATCAACTCAGCAGGACGACGCGGCGCAAACGCGCGCACCAGATCCGCAACGTCGGCGTGGTAGGCCTCGATCGTCGCCTCCGCCTTCCCGTTGCGCTCCAGCCACGCCGAATACCGATGCACCAGATCGAAATCGGGCTGGGCACTCAGCGTGAGCCGCGGCCGCACTGGCGGTATCACGCGGCCGGTCTCCGCAGGCGTTTCATGCCTCAACAGTAGCAGGTCGCCCGCGCACGCGAAACGCACCATCGCACACAACGCGCTCTGGACGACCGCCGTCAAGGTGCGTAAGGTACGCGAGAACCTCCAACCACTCGCGGTGCCATGCCCGACATCGATGTTCTGCTCCAGGAAACGCGGAAGTTTCCACCCGCGGTCGCATTCACTCGCAATGCCAACGTCGCGAACGGCCAGGTCTACGAACGCGCCGCGCGCGACCCGGAGACGTTCTGGGCCGAGATGGCTCGCGAACTCGAGTGGTCGCGTCCGTTCGCCAAAGTGCTCGAGTGGAACCCGCCCTGGGCCAAGTGGTTTCTGGGAGGAAAGCTCAACGCGTCGGTGAATTGCCTCGATCGGCACGTCCGCGGACCACGCCGCAACAAGGCCGCGCTCATCTGGGAGGGCGAACCGGGCGATACACGCACCTACACGTACTGGGACCTGTACCGCGAAGTGTGCAAGTTCAGCAACGTCCTTCGCCGGCTCGGCGTGAAGCGCGGGGACCGCGTCGCGATCTACCTGCCCATGGTCCCTGAAGCGGCCATCGCCATGCTGGCGTGCGCCCGCATCGGTGCACCGCACTCGGTGGTCTTTGGCGGGTTCTCCGCCGAGTCGCTGCGCGATCGAATCAATGATGCGGAAGCCAAGGTTCTCATCACCGCCGATGGTGGATTCCGTCGCGGACAGATCATCCCACTTAAGCGCAACGCCGACCGCGCACTCGAAGGAGCGCCGTGCGTCGAGCACGTCGTCGTCGTGCAACGTCGGCCGGGCGCTCCGGGCGACGAAGCGTTCGCCGAGATGCGCGAGGGACGCGACCATTGGTGGCACCGCCTCATGCACGACGTCCTCGCCGACTGCCCCGCCGAGGAGATGGACTCCGAGGACGTGCTGTACATCCTGTACACCTCAGGCACTACCGGAAAGCCGAAGGGAATCGTCCACACCACTGGCGGCTACATGACGGGCTGCGTGGCCACTACGCGCTGGGTGTTCGATCTCAAGGAAGACGACGTGTACTGGTGCACCGCCGACGTGGGGTGGGTGACGGGACACTCGTACATCGTGTACGGACCGCTGGCGTGCGGCGCTACGTGCCTCATGTACGAGGGCGCCCCCGATTGGCCAGAGAAGGACCGCTTCTGGGAACTATGCGAGAAGTACGGCGTCACCATTTTTTATACCGCGCCCACGGCTATTCGCGCATTCATGAAATGGGGCGACCATCTACCCGCACGCCACGACCTGTCGCAACTGCGGCTTCTGGGATCGGTAGGCGAACCGATCAATCCGGAAGCGTGGATGTGGTATCACGAACACATCGGGCATCGACGCTGCCCCATCGTCGACACCTGGTGGCAGACCGAAACCGGAGCGATCATGATCACGCCCCTCCCGGGGATCACCGCCACGAAACCTGGGAGTGCGACGACCCCTTTCCCCGGCATCTCGGCTGATCTGCTCGACACCGAGGGGACGCCCATTCCGGTCGGCGGCGGTTTTCTCGCGATCACGCGACCGTGGCCCTCGATGCTGCGCACCATCTGGGGCGATCCCGACCGGTACGTGGAGACGTACTTCTCGAAGTGGCCTAACCGACCCGACCTGTACTTTCCCGGAGATGGCGCGAAACGCGATGACGAAGGCTACTTCTGGATCCTGGGACGCGTGGACGACGTGTTGAACGTGGCCGGCCATCGCATTGGGACGATGGAAGTCGAATCGGCACTCGTGTCGCATCCGGCTGTGGCCGAGTCGGCCGTCGTTGGGCGCCACCACGACCTCAAGGGACAGGCGCTGGCGGCGTTCGTGACCCTGCGCGAAGGATTTCAACCGTCGCCCGAGTTGCGCGACGAGTTGCGCGACCACGTGGCCGAGAAAATCGGCGCACTGGCGAAGCCCGATGACGTGCTCTTCAGCGCCGATCTGCCGAAAACCCGCTCGGGGAAGATCATGCGCCGCCTGCTCCGCGACATCGCGGACGGACGCGCGTTGGGCGACACAAGTACGCTCGCCGATCCGGTTGTGGTCGCCAGACTCAAGGAGCAGTACGAATCGCAGGAGTCCTGAAGGTCGGCGGCGTGCCTCGCGATGCGCGTGGCTCGTCATTTCGGAGAGGAAGTCGACACGCGCCCGATCGTTGGGCGCCCGATCCGGAGGCGACGACATGCGCGGCACGCTCGCGTTGATTGGCACGACCGTGGGCGGGAGCGTCGGCTGGTGGTTGGGCCAGCACGTGGGAATCATTACGGCGGTGGTGGTGAGCGCGGTGGGCTCGGGTGTAGGTATGTACTACGCGCGCCGCGTGGCGGACGCGGTAATCCCTTAGCAACCACGGCTGGCGCGCGGCCAGTACACTGCTCATCATGTCCTGGGCGGCGGTCGTTGCCGCCCGACGCAGGAGGCGTGATGAGCAATGTTCCCATCCAGCGACCCGACGAGACGGAGTTCGCGCCGATCTACGCCGGCTACGTGAAGCGCATCCCGGAAGGCGATCTGCTCGATCTGCTCGTCCAGCAGTCAGCCGATATCCAGGCGCTCCTCGGCTCGCTCTCAGACGCCGATGCCAAATTCCGGTATGGCCCGGACAAGTGGAGCATCAAACAAGTCGTCGGCCACCTGGGCGACGTCGAGCGCATCATGACCTATCGCGCGCTCTGCATTGCACGCGGCGAGAAGGGAATGCTTCCGGGCTTTGATGAGAACGCGTACGTGGCCGCCGCACGGTTCGATACGCAGCCGCTGGCGAGTTTGCTCGCGGATTGGAGTGCGGTGCGCGCGGCCACCATCGCATTCTTCAGTGGGCTGGACGCCGAGGAGCTGGCAAGGCGTGGCAACGCCAATACATACGAGGTCACGGTGCGCGCGCTCGCGTACATCATCGCCGGCCACGAGCGGCACCACCGGGCGATCCTGGTCGAGCGGTACTTGGGCGCACTGAGCCATTCGCGTCAGATTCCCGTGGCGCACGAGTGATTGACATGCGGCTGAGCTCGCTACGGTAATCCCACGACGGGAGATTTCGCGTCAGATTGCGACATGAAGAAGGAACACCCCGAAGATCCGACCCCGCGCCGAGCCCTGCCACGGCTGCGCCCCGACGACCCGGAAGCCCCGCCGCTCGATCCGGTGCAGGAGGCGTCGGAAGAGAGTTTCCCGGCCAGCGATCCGCCCAGTTGGGAACCGCTGCACCCCGGTCCTCCGGCCGATCATCGCTGAGCCCGACGGCGAGGGCGGCGACCGCGCGCAAGGCCGCCGGCGCGACATACCAGCGCATCTACGCGATAGTGGGGCGTATTCCGCGAGGTCGCGTAGCGACGTACGGGCAGGTAGCCGAGTTGGCGGGGCTGCCGCGGCAGCCCCGCCTGGTGGGCTACGCGTTGCACGCGCTGCCTAACGGAAGCGGCGTGCCATGGCATCGGGTGATCAATGCGCAGGGGCGCGTGAGCGCTCGCGCCGGCCAGCCCGCCGAGAGCCTCATGCAGCGCTTGCTGCTGGAAGCGGAAGGGTTGAAGTTCGATGCGCGGAACCGGGTGCCGCTGGCCCGCCATCGCTGGCGGACACCGCGCCGCGGCTGACGCACCGCATCTACGCATTCCTCTCTCAGGAGGTCAACAATGCGCGCTGTGTCGTCCGTCTGTATCGCCGCTGTGTTAGGCGCCTGCTCCTCCTCCACCGGACCAGGCGGCGGGCTCTTCGTGGCCCATGTGGACTCGATCACAACACCGAACGTGATGCCGGCGAGCGGACCGATGAGGCTGGTGATCTTTTACAATCTGTTCACCGGCGGGAGCTGCAATCGCTTTGACCACCTACAGTCCGCTCAGACGCTCGGTACCCTGGACCTCACGGTCATGGGGTATCACTCGCCGGGACCATGCCCGGCCGTGCCGGTGCCGTACCCGCTCGTGACGTTCGACGCCCAACCACCGTTCACGACCCCGTTCGTGATCACCGCGCACCAGGGAGATGGAACCACGCTCTCGCGGACCCTGTACGGGGCGGATTGAGCACAGGCCAACGCTGTGGCACGCACCAATCGCGGCGCGTCACAGCGAACCAGTTACTTGCTGACGCCGGCCTCGCGCAGCTGCGGAACGGACTGCGGCGGAATGGACACCATGTGGTCGCACTCCGTACACACGTCTACCAGCACGTCGCGCACGCACAGCTGCGAGCGCGCCAGACGCACGTTGCGAAACTCGAACTTCGTGCGGACCAGCTTGCGACAACGCGGGCATTCGTTGGCCGCGAAATCACCGGGGTTCCAGGAAAGCTTCATACAGACCTCGTGTCTAGCGTCAGCGCCCGCCGTGCGTGCGCATGGAATCTTGTGAGTGCACCATGCCGTACGGATGGATGCAGGAAATGTTTCTCCACAGCGGCTGGCGTGCTCGCGCTGTCCATTCTATGGTACAGCGCAACGACGCACTTCTGACGATTTCGTCACACGGATGAACGTGCACAGTGAGTGACCTCCGCTATCCAATTGGCAAGTTCGAGCCGACCGGTGCGATTACCGCGACCCAGCGTGGTGCGTGGATCGATGACATCGCGCGCGCGCCGGCGGCGCTCAAGAACGCGGTGGTCGGCCTCGCCTCGTCACAATTGGACACTCCGTACCGCCCCGGGGGTTGGACGGTACGCCAACTCGTGCACCACGTGCCCGACAGTCACCTCAACGCGTACGCGCGATTCAAGCTCGCGCTCGCTGAGACCGACCCGATCATCAAGCCCTATGACCAGGATACATGGGTCACGCTGCCCGACACGCGCGACACCCCGGTGGACGTGTCGTTGACCCTGCTCGACGCCCTGCACGCGCGGTGGGTGGTGCTGCTGCGTGCGATGACGGAGGCGGACTTTCGGCGCGGGTATCATCATCCGGAGCAGCGGCGGCGTATTCCGTTGGACGAAGCGCTGGGGACATACGCCTGGCACGGCCGGCACCACGTGGCGCACATCACGTCGCTCCGGCAGCGGAGCGGCTGGTAGCGTCGATCATTACGGCGGGAGAACACGAACATGCAGAATGGCACCAACGCACAGGCCCCCGACGCGGCAACCCTCCGCGCGCAGATTCGTGAACAGGTCCGCCAGCAGGTCCAGGCGGCACGCGATCAGGCGAAGACGGCGGCGCAGCAGGCCGCCCAACAGGGCGGCGGCACGAGCATCGAAGTGCCCTCGCCTAACGCGCCGGTGGTGGTGGTACGTCCGCCGGGAACCGACGGGGACATTTTCATCCCCCAGCGCGCCGAGCACATCGCCATCGAGTTCTTCGTCATGGTGGTGGCGATTTTCTTCGTCGTGCCCATCGCGCGCGCGTTCGCACGCCGCATCGACAAGACTCCGGTGTCCAGCGGGCTCGATGCCGGCCTGACATCGCAGCTGCAGCGCATCGAAAACAATGTTGACTCCATGGCCATCGAGATCGAACGGATCTCGGAGGCGCAACGCTACATGGTGCGGCTCCAGTCGGAACGTGCCGGGCAGCCCGCGCTGGCGCCCAAGCAGCCCGCCTCCTGATTGCCCGCTGAGCGCGCGGCGGTCTCCGCTCAGCGCGCCCGTATCCGCCCACCGCAGGCGGCGAGCAGACGCCGCGGCGCCGCGGCCGCAGGGAACAACGCGTGCGCCCGCCCGGCGCGCAGACGTACCGCGTCGCACCGCCCGCGCCGGGCATCCAGCTCGGCTAACCGCATCTGGATGCGATAACTCCCGGGGTCCAATGCGGCCGCCCGCTCCAGCGCGGGCACGCGGCCGTCGCGCTCCACGAGCGCCATCGCCGCCGCTTGCGATGCGCTCCGCCATACCGCCCCCAGGCCCAGCGCGAGCACCAGGAGCGCCGCTACCAGCCGCCGGCCCGACGACAGGTTGATCACGGCGCGTGGGCGCGCGCGCGTCGACAGCGCCCCGAACAGCCCCCACACCAGGAGTGCCGGCGCCGGCAGCAGCAGCAGCGCGTCGAAGGCCCCCACCGCCGCGGCCGCGATCACCGTCGTAACCAGCGCGAGCCCCTGTGCGAAATCTCCCGGCGCGGCATCGACGGTCAGTGCCGACAGTCCGCCCACGCCCAACCCCACGAACACCAGCACCAGACACGCGAACGCCGTCCACCCGCGTTCCGAGAGAAACGCCATCCAGTCGCTGCTCGGCCACGGGTTCGCGGTCATTCCGTCATCGGTATCGAGCGATGGATCGTTAGGCGAAGCGACGGTGGGATACTGCACCGCCCAGTTTCCCGGGCCCACCCCCAGCACCGGGTGGCCGGAGCTCAACCGAACCGTGTTGCGGTACTGGAGCACGCGCCCGTGCCCGCTCCCCTCGCGGTAGTTCACCACGCCGCGCACCGAATCGAGGTATGGTGAGTCGCTCTTCCAGTTGAGCGTGTTGGGCAGCAGCACCGCGGCCAATACGCCCAGCGCGCTGGCGCCCACCAACCAGCGCGCGCGCCCGGCCACCACGGTCCCATGCCACCGCCGCGGCGCCGCGACCGCGGCCACGATCGCGATCACCGCCGCGGCGGCGAGGGCCAGCCACGCCGCGCGCGACCGCGAGAGCGCGAGCACCGCCGCCAGCGTCACCACCGCGGCGCCGCCCACCCGCGCGCCCCAGCGCGTGCGCGCTCCGAGCGTCGAGAGCAGCAACGCCGGTGTCCCGATCGCCGCCAGATGCGCCACGAAGTTCCGATTGCCTAACGTGCCACCGGGCGCACGATTGATGCTGATGAACCCGCTCTGCACCCCGTAG
>JANWIF010000031.1 GCA_025450035.1 Gemmatimonadaceae bacterium | reverse complement strand
TAGGGAATGGCCTGCGTTAGGCGTACCGTGTTCATGGTGAAGTTGTCGGCGAAGCCCGGTTGGTGGTACGGGAAGTCGACCACGCCGAGCATGAGCATCGGATCCGGCCGCGCGCCCGCGGGACCGACGCGCGCGCGCGCCGCGTCGACGCGCATGGCGGCCGCGCGAATGGCAGGATTACCCGCCAGCGCCTGGGCGACGAGCGCGTCGAGCGCGCTGTCGCCGGTGGCGCGTTGGCCAGGCGCGACCGCCGGCCAGAGACCGACACAGGCGAGCGCCACGACCGCACGCCTAACCGAAAAGGAGGCACATGTCATAACCAGATACCCCGGGCCACGATGAGGGCGCACTCGCTGTTGAGTGCGGACAGCGAAGGGAACGCGTCATACCGCGCGCACGCGCGCCGGGATGGCGGCACGTGCGGCGAATGCACAGGCTTCGGTTGTGCGGTGGACTTACGCTCTGGGCGGGGGGAGCTCTGGGGGCGTGGCGAGCGACGTCGGCGCGAGGAAAATCACGCGCATCACATCATCGGTTACGACCATTCGCGAGGCCAGGACGATCTGCGGGGACGTAACCGCGGCCGGGGCGCACGGCGTCGCTGCATGGCACCCCGCTGGGGCCCACGGAAGCTTGCACGGCGCGCGTTGATCGTTTGACGACGGAGACGCTGGGGCCGGCCGCCCGTGCGTGTCAGCCATGTTCATGCATATGGCCCCGGACACACCGCCAATGTTAGGCTTGGTGCACACCACGCCGCTCCCCAGCAGGACAACCTGTACGATGAGGACGTGGGCGACTACGGCGGTCAAGCGACTCGGGCGTCTCATGAATTGGGCACGGCTTGGTGGTAACTCCGCCGCAAGATAGCGGTTCGACGAGCGGCGGGACACCCCATCGGCGTCCTCTTGGTCGGAGCAGGGCGAACGCGCGCGGTTTCGGCGGGAGACGAACTCTTGTCAAGAAGTCACCTAATGTCGCAATAACCACCCCGGAAACGAGCCGTAGCGCTGGTGGAGGTACGGCGCCCAGCCACCGATCACTACGAGCTCCGGCAAGTATGAGCGGAGCTCCCAGAGGATGCGGTATCAAGTCATCTATGACGTCTCCCGTGAAGGGCTAAGCACCTGGGGCCTGTGCGCCCGCTCGTGGCGGTGTTCGCGCTATTTCTCATAGGGGGAAGCCTGTGGCCGCGTCTGCTCATCCGACTGCGGAGTCTTCTCGGTAGATCGCGAACTTTCACGTCACCACCGGAAATGCGGGCGTATGCGATCGTCTTGGGTGGTGGCGGCCTTGTCTTCTTGTTTGTGCTGTTCGGCGTGGAATTCATGGCTCGGCAAAACTTGCGTTCAGCGCTGCAGCAGGGACGGTACGAGCATGTGCAGGGCGTCGTTACCCATTTCGTTCGCGGAGACAGCATCGGCCACACGCCGGAGAGCTTTGAAGTGGACGGCCATCAGTACTCGTTTCGGAAGTCGGTCGAGACGGAGGGATACAACGGCCATCCCGGTGGAAAGGATGCCATCTACGACGGAGCGAGGGTGCGCATCGCGGACGTAAACGGGCTAATTGCTCGACTCGAAATCGAGACGCAATGAGCCTCGGCTTGTGGGCGGGAGCCCTCGAGTGGCGGAGCGGATTGACGCCCTTGCGGGCGAGCTCACCCCGGAAGTTGGTTGCGCATCGGAGGCGTGGCGGCCGACAGCGACGACCAGCGAGTCGTCGAAGCGATTGTGCACACGCTATAGCTGGACAGCGCCGCCCCCCAAACCACCGCGTATCATCCTCAAACGACGTGCGAGTCCCCGGGGCTCGACACGCGAGACCGTCTGGAGGCGCTGAAGGGAGATCGGAAGGGGCAGCACAGCATCCGCATCAACGATCAGTACCGGGTGGCCTTCACCGGGAGGGAGACCGGACCGGAGGACGTCGAGATCACCGACTACCACTGATCGAATCGCGCAGATCGAGTTGAACGAGCTGCACGATGAATCGCGAAGAACAGGGCGGCGCGATGCCACGCAGCGTATGGGCGCCATGGCAGTTTCGGCGGCCAGGGGCCGCACAGAATGGAGAGTTGAACATGGTTCGCATTCCGACGCACGGCCCGCCGACGCACCCCGGCGAGGTTATTCTTGAGGAGTTTCTGAAGCCGCTGGAGATGACGCAGACCGAGTTCGCCGAGCGCCTCGGTGTGGACTGGTCGCGCGCCAACAAGCTCGTCCGAGGCAAGCGGAGCGTCACGCCCGATACCGCGCTGCGGCTGGCGAAGCTCTCCGGCATGCCGGCATACTTCTGGCTGACGCTGCAACTCCGCTGGGACCTGTACCACGCCATGCACTCGCCGGGCGCGAAGGAGATCGAGAAGATCCGCCGCACCCCGGGGCTCGGCGACCTGGCGAAAAGCGCCTGACCGATTGGCCGCCTCGCCCCTGCGGCACAAGCGGCGTGGCCGCTTGTCGGTGTGGGCCCCGGGGCATCTCCGTGAACCGGAGCCAATAGCGGGGTAGATTCGACCGCCGGGTTCATAGGTCCCGGCTTCTCCGAGCCAAGTCGGTGTTCCAAGCCCCAAGCTCACGTGAGTCCCGTGGCTGGTCAGGCTGCTCCCGCCGCCTAACCGTTAGGCAGCCGACAGGTCGCGCAGCACCTCGCCCACCGTGCCCTCGCGCAAGCGGCGCAGCGCCCGGTCGCGCAACTGGCGGACGCGCTCGCGCGTGACGCCCAGCATCTTGCCGATCTCGTCGAGCGTGTGCTCGCGATCGCCCTGCAGCCCGAAGTACAGCTCCAGAATCTTCGCGTCGCGCGCCGGCAGCGTAGCCAGCGCCCGCGCGAGCTCGGCGCGGCGGAAGCGGTCCAGTACTTCCTGCTCCAGGTCCGGCATCTCCTCGGCCGCAAACCGCTCGATGAGCGCGCGATCGCTGTCCTTCCCGGCCGCGGCGTCCAACCGCACATCGGCGGTGTTCAGCGCGGTGAGCGCACTCACGATCTCGGTGGGGATGTCCGTGAGCTGCGAAATCTCCTCGGGCGTCGGCTCGCGGCGCATGCGGTCGCGAAGCACCGCCGCCGCCTTGATCACACGTGACAAGTCGGCCGTGCGATTGAGCGGCACGCGAACCGTACGCCCCTGTCGAGCAAGTGAGGCGAGAATCGCCTGCCGAATCCACCACACCGCGTACGAGATGAACTTGACGCCCTGGTCCGGATCGAACTTCCGGGCCGCCGTCATGAGCCCGACGTTCCCCTCGCCGATCAGGTCGATGAGCGGAAGGCCACGGTTCTGGTACTTCTTCGCCACGGACACGACGAAACGCAGGTTGCGCCGCACCAGCTCTTCGAGCGCGAGGCCGTCGCCAGACCGGATGCGACGCGCGAGCGCCCGCTCCTCGTCCACACGGAGCAACGGGTAACGGCTCACCTCGGCAAAGTACTGATCGAGTATGTCGCGATCGGACTCCGCCGGCGCAATGTCGGCGGGTGTCACCCGGGCGCGGCGGCGCTTCTCCTGGGCCATGACGGCGTCTCCGTAGTTATTGAGTCGTTTTGCAGCAACAAGCGAACCGTTCCGTATGGCGAACCCTGAACTGGGGGCTCGGGACTCGGGATCAGGCACTCGGCGTAGCGAACGATCGACGCTGGCCGTGCGGGGTCGGGTCCGAGTCCCTCGCCACGATGAGTACCCGACTACCCCGGAAAGGATCGCCGGGAAGGAGGGACCGCTTGTCCCGGGTGAGAGGTTGTGGAGCGGGCAAGCCACTCGAGCAAATAGGCCGCGCGGGACAGCGTTGCGACGTCGCGCTCGCCCAGGCCGTCGAGTGCCTGGGTGAGGGCGCCAACTCGACGCGCGCGTCCCTCCGCGAGTACGGCGTGCGCGCGGTGGGTCGCAGCGATCCGGACCACGCGATGGTCGTGAGGGTCGGGGACGCGGGTGACGAGTCCCATGTGCTCGAGGGCGCGAACCAGGTGGGTCATGGTAGGCGGCCGGACCTGTTCGACGGCGGCGAGGTCGCCGAGGGTGATCGGGCCGCCAAAGACGATGACGGACAGGGCGGACGCGCGCGGCCCGCTGAGCCCCATGGCCGGGTCCTCGCGGCGCAGGCGGCGCAGGATGTGGATTGCGGCCGAGTGCAGCCGATCGGCGACGAGCGACCGGTCGGCGGGGGGCTTGCGGGAGCGGGAGGATGGGGCCATAGTAGTTAGCAAAACTAACTAAATACACCTGTCGCCGCCAGCACTGCCGCGCACTGCCCCGCACTGCCCACACGCGGGATCACGCGCTCCTCCGGGGGGACCCATGTCCACCACCATCACTCCGCTCGCGCTCTCGCAGATCGGCCAGATCATGATCCCGGTCGCCGATGTGGACCGGGCCACGCACTTCTATCGCGAGACGTTGGGCATGCGTTTCCTCTTCGCGGCCCCGCCTAACATGGCGTTCTTCGATTGCGGCGGCGTGCGGCTGCTGCTGGGTGCGCCGGAGCCGGAGCCCGGCGGCGCGGCCCAGGCGGCCGGCATCCTGTACTATCGCGTGGGCGACATTCAACAGGCGGACGGGGCGCTTACGGGGCGCGGCGTGGAACAGGTCTCACCGCCGCACCACGTAACGCGGATGCCGGATCACGACCTGTGGATGGCGTTCTACCGCGACTCCGAGCACAACCTGTTCGGCCTCATGAGCGAGGTGCCGCTCGCGTGATGCGGCGCGGCAATCTCAGCGCCGATTCTTGAGACGCGGAAGAAACCGCAACAGGAACGCAACGATCATGAACGCGACGCCCACCAGCATCAAGCTGTTGCGGTTGGTGCGCACACCCACGGCCCAGATGGCGAGCGCCACCAGCACCACCACGAGCTTGAGCCGATCGAGCGTTTTCATGGCCGCTGCGCGCCGCGATCGAGAAACCTGGTCACGCCATCGCGAAAGTCCTGCGTGGCGCGCGCTTCGACGTTCACGCGGGCGGCGAGCGCGATGCCGTCGCGAAAGCTCGTACCATCCAACTCGTAGAAAAGCCGTTTGGTGAGCGCGAGCGCGGCGGGTGGCGTGGTGGCGAGTTGGCCCGCCAGGTCGGTGGCCGCGGTATCCAGCGTGCCGGCCGGAACGACGCGGCTCACCAGACCGAGGGCCAGTGCCTCGTGTGCATCGATCTGCCGGCCGGTTGCGACCAGGTCGAACGCGCGTTTCTCGCCCACGGCGCGGCGGAGCATGGTCATGACCATGGCCGGCACGAAGCCCACGCGCACTTCGGGATAGCCGAAGCGCGCGCCCTCCTCGGCGAGCACGATGTCGCACGCCGTGGCCAGGCCGGCGCCGCCCGCGAGCGCGCGTCCGCGCACCGCGACGACCACCGGTTTGGGCAGCTCGCGCAGTGCGATGAACACTTCGCCTAAC
This sequence comes from Gemmatimonadaceae bacterium, assembly GCA_025450035.1. Classification (GTDB taxonomy): domain Bacteria; phylum Gemmatimonadota; class Gemmatimonadetes; order Gemmatimonadales; family Gemmatimonadaceae; genus JADGGM01. Next base: position 1,295 of record JANWIF010000031.1, on the reverse strand, counting down.
GCCATGGCGTCGGCGTGCTGCGCGGCGGCGTCGGCACCGAGCAGCGTGGCGAGCGCGGCGAGGTCCGCGCCGGCGCAGAAGTCCGGTCCATCGGCGGCCAGTACCACGGCGCGCACGTCGGCCCCGGCCGCGCAGCGCGCGATCGCGTCGGCGAGCTCGCGCGCCGCCGCCCGGTCCAGGACGTTCTTCTTCTCCGGGCGCGCCAGCGTGATGCGCCCCACCGCCCCGTCGATCTCGAGGCGGACGCGGGTCATCTGGCGGACCCCGGCAGCCCCAGCCGGCGCGCTTCCGCGTTGGGCACCTCGAGCTCCATCCGCAACAGCGCGGTGGACACCACCTTCCCTTGCGCATCGGTCTTGAGCGACAACGTGCCGCCACCGCCTAACGCACCGTGGAGCAGGAAGTTCAGCGCATTCAGGTTGGGCAGCTCGAATCGCTCCACGTCCCCGGTGATGAGACCCGCGAAGTGCCGCGCTACGCGCTCGCGGGTGAGCTCGCGCGCGAGTAGGGGATACCACTCCGGCCGTAGCGCGATGATGCCCACGTTGGCCGTGTCGCCCTTGTCGCCCGAACGGGCGTGCGCCACATCGAGCAGGAGGATCCTCACGATTCCTCCATGCTGACGGTGGGCGTCACCACCCGCTTGTCGACGAGCGCCGGCCAGTAGGCCACGACCGCTTCCACCTTGGGGCGACCGCCGGCGAAGCCGGTGACGCTGGGCGGACCGTTGAGCACCAGCGGCGCGATCTCGCGCGTGAAGCGCTCCACCGGCGCACGATCGGGGCCGCGCACGCCGATGCGCAGCTGCACCTCGGGCACGTCGTGCTCCGGCGGGCCGGCGAGCGGACCGTGCGTTGCCGATACGCCAAGAAACTCGGTGAGAATGGTGTCGAACTTCAAGCCTAACCCGTCTAACCGCTCGCGCAGCACGCGGTCGGCGAGCTGCGCCTTCGCCAGTGCATCGGGCCACGCGTACACCAGCGTTCCCAACGCCTTGAACCCCGATCGATAGGCGATCGAGACCTTGAGCTTGTCGGTCGGCGGCCGGCCATGAATGCCGTGCACGCGGACGCGATCGGGGCCGGCACCCTCGAGACGAATCGTCGTGAAGTCAGCGATCACGTCCGGGGTGAGGTACGCGTGGGCTACGCGCTCGCGGGTGAGCTCGCGCGCGAGTAGGGGATACCACTCCGGCCGTAGCGCGATGATGCCCACGTTGGCCGTGTCGCCCATGTCGCCCGAACGGGCGTGCGCCACATCGAGCAGGAGGATCCTCACGATTCCTCCATGCTGAC
>JANWIF010000030.1 GCA_025450035.1 Gemmatimonadaceae bacterium | reverse complement strand
GTGCTCGATGCGGTGTCGCTCGCGCCCGAGGACGCCGAGCGCGACGCGCCGCCGCCCTCGGCAACGGGCCTCGATACCTTCGTAGCGCAGTACCGCGTCATCGGCGCCGTCGGCGGAGGCGGCATGGGCGTGGTGTTCAAAGCGTGGGACCAGCGCCTGGAACGCACCGTCGCGCTCAAGTTTCTCCCGTCGTACCTGCTGGGCGACGCCGTGGCGCGGCAGCGGCTCAAGGTCGAGGCACAGGCGGCCGCCGGCCTGGACCATCCGAACATCTGCACCATCTATGAAGTAGGCCAGACGCCCGACGGCCGCTTCTTCATTGCCATGCCGTACTACCATGGCGAGACGATCGCGGCGCGGCTCGAGCGCGGGCCGCTGTCGGTGGAAGACGCGGTGTCGCTGGCGCTGCAGACCGCGCGTGGTCTGGCCAAGGCGCATGACCGCGGAATCATCCACCGCGACATCAAGCCCGCGAATCTCATCGTCACCACGGATGGCGTGCTCAAGATCCTCGACTTCGGCATTGCCAAGTTAGGCGGCGTGGCGCTGACCGTGCCAGGCTCCACGCCGGGGACGACAGCTTACATGAGCCCGGAGCAAACGTGCGGCCATCCACTCGACGCACGCACTGACCTCTGGTCGCTGGGCGTCGTGCTGCACGAGATGCTCACCGGCCTGCGCCCGTTCCGCGGCGCGGACGCCCGCGCGGTGGCCGACGCCATCTGCAGCGCGGAACCGGAATCCATCATCGCGAGACGCGGAGATGTCCCACCGTCACTCAACCAACTCATTCGTTCCGCGCTGGCCAAAGATCGGGCGGAACGGCCCGCGACCGCCGAGCACGTCGCGGGGGAGCTGGAGGCGATGGCATCGGTACTGGGACTCAACGTGACCAACGCAACGCGGCGGCGCGAGGAGCGCGACCTCAGCGACACATCACCACCATTCCGACTCGACGGCGAGGGCCGGGAGGCCGCGGTGGTCACGGTGCGCGTCTCGGGATACGCGACCCTGCTCGAGGCGCACGGCCCGGACCGCGCCGCGCGCGACCTGCGGCGGATCGGTGCGCTCGTGTCCGACGTCGCCGCGCGATTCGATGGCGTGGTGAATCGCATGGATGGCGACGGCGCCATCGTGCTGTTCGGCGTCCCCCATGCGCGCGAGGATGACTGCGTCCGCGCGGCGCGCGCGGCCATCGCGATTGCCAGCGCGGCGAACGATGGAAGCGGTGATCACTCAACCGGGATCCCACCCCTCCGGGTCCACGTTGGGCTGGATGCCGGCCGCCTCATCGTGCGCCCATCGAACGAATCCGCAACGCCGTTCCACGCCGCCGGACCGGCGCTCGACCTGGCATCCCGTCTCGCAGGCGTGGCGCCGGCCGGTCGCGTGTGGGTGGGGCCGCGCTGCCGGCGTCTCATCGAGCCGCCGTTGCGCCTCACGCCGCGCGATGGCCTCGCGCTGCCCGATGAGGACCGGTCGGTCACGCCGTTCGAGATCTCGGGGGAGTCCGAGGGACAGACACGCCTCGGGGCGGCGCTCCAGCTTGGCGAGCTCACGCCCTACACCGGTCGCGATCACGAGCTGGCGCTGGTCCGCGCCTGCCTGGAGGACGCATGCGCGGGAACGGGACGATTCATCACCATCGTGGGCGAGGCGGGGATGGGCAAGAGCCGGCTGCTCCACGAGCTGCTCCCGTTAGGCAAAGCAACGGAGGTGACCGTGCTGCGCGGGCGTTGCCTGTCGTACGGAGCCTCGACAGCCTACCTGCCCTTCATCGATGTGTTGCGCGACGCGTTAGGCATCGTTCCCGCGGCGGACTCGTCCGACGTCGTGGCAAACACGCTCGCGCGCGTGCACGCCAGCACGCCCGAGCTCGAGGAGTTTCTCCCCCTCTATCTCCACCTGCTGTCCGTTCCCACCGCCGACCCTCGGATGTCCGCCCACCTGCAGGGCGAGAAGTTTCGCCTCATGACGCAGGAAGCCATCGCCGCCTTCCTCACCGCGACCAGTCGCCAACGCCCAACCGTGCTCCTCCTCGAGGATTGGCACTGGGTCGATGATGCATCGCACGCCGTGCTCTCGCAGATCGCGGAGCTCGTGGCGCAGTCCGCCCTGCTCGTGGTGGTCACGTGCCGCCCCGGATACGTGACCGACTGGGGCGCCGTCGCCCCGCACGCATCGGTGACGCTCGCACCATTCGCGGAGCGCTCCACCCACGAGCTGCTGCGCGCGGTGCTGCGGGCGGATCACGTGCCGGCACCGCTGGCCGCCCTGCTGCACGAACGCACCGGCGGCAACCCGTTCTTTCTCGAGGAAATGTGTCAGACGCTCCGCGAGGATGGCACGCTGCACGTGGCGAACGGCACGGTGGACATCGCCGGCTCGATTGACACTTTGAGCCTGCCAAGTACGGTCCAGGCCCTGATCCGCGCGCGCCTCGATCGACTGGACGCGCAGACGCGCGACATCCTGCTCGTGGCCTCGGTCGTTGGACGCGAGTTCGGCCGCGACGTGTTGGAGCGGACACTCGATGACGCGGGCCATCTGAACGCGGCCCTCCAGTCCCTCAGAGTCGCGGGGCTGATCCAGCAGATCCGCGTTGCGCCCACGGCCGTGTACCGGTTCCGACACGTGCTCATGCAGGAAGTGGCGTACGCGACCCTGCTCGAGCACCGGCGGCGGACGCTGCACGGACAGGTGGGCCAGGCCATCGAGGCGCTGGGGAATCCGCTGCCGGACGATCAACTGGAGCGCCTGGCGCACCACTTCGGGCGCGCGGAGCTGTGGGACAAGGCAGTGCACTACGCCGTGCTCGCCGCCGACCGGGCCACGATCCTCGCGGAGTTCTCCGAGGCCATGCAACTGCTGGAACGGGCGCGGGCCTGGCTCGCCCGCCTTCCCGGCAATACCGATTGCCGCTCCCGCGCCGTGGACCTGCTGCTGCGCCAGGAGCGGTTAGGCGAAACGCTGGGCCTGCGCGACCGGCAGCAACGGTTGATCGACGAGATGGTCGCGCTGCTGCACCCCCACGGCGACCCCGCGCAGCTCGCCGAGGTGTACTTGCGGCAGGGCGACCTGCACACGCTCCTGCGGCGCTTCGACACGGCGGACACGGCGCTGCACCACGCCCTGCGGTTGCGCCGCGAGCTCCACGATCCGGTTGGCGTTCGGCACGCGCACCGCAGCCTCGGTCTGCTCCGTTGGCACCAGGGGCGCGATGAAGACGCGCTGGTCCACATCGAGGACGCGCTCGCCATCGATCGGGAGCGCGGGGACGACACCGCGATGGTCGGCGACCTGTCCAATCTCGGATACGTGCTGAAAGGATTGCGGCGCTACGACATGGCGCAGCAGCGCCTGGTCGAAGGGATCGAGCTCACGGAACGCGTGTTGGCGGGGAACGCCGATGCCGCGACCAAGAGCGACGTGGCCCTCAAGCAGCACTACCTGCTGCATAACCTGGCCAATGTGTACCGTGCGTTAGGCGAAAGCGAACGGGCGCTCGAGCTGATGCGGCGCGCGACCGAGAGCCCGGCCGGCGAACGGCTGCCCATCCAGCTCTCGTATCACTTTACGTCGATTGCGCACCTCTGCCTGCAGGCCGGACGCATCGATGAAAGCCTCGAGCACTATCGCGCTGCCATCGATCTCACCCGCCGCGCCAACTTCGTCCCCGGACTCTCACACTCGCTCCGCGTGCTCGGCGAAGTGCTGCTCGCCCTGGGACGCGACGCCGATGCCCTGCCGCTCCTCCAGGAGGCCACACGCCTGTTCGCCCAACTGGAGAACCGCGCGAGCGAGGCGGACTGCTGGCAACACATCGCCCGCGTGCACGAGCACGCGCGAAGCGATACCGAAGCGCTGTCCGCATGGGCCAAAGCTCGCGTGCTGCGGCGCGAGCTGCACGATGCGCCCGGCGAGCTCATCGCCGTGGAGGGACTCGGCCGCGTGACACGCCGTCACGTGGCCGAACCATCACTGGCCCTGCCGCACTATCGCGACGCCGCCACGATCGCGGCCGCGATCGCCGACCAGCGAACCGAAGGCCGCCTGCGCAACGTCATCGGCATCCTGGAGTTCGAGCGCCAAAGCTATGCCGCCGCGCTCGAGCAGTATCGACTGGCGCTGGCCGCCTTCTCAGGCTGCGGAGACGCCGAAGGCGTAGGGTTAGCCCTCAATAGCATCGGGGCAACGCTCCGCACCATGGGACGATACGGCGACGCCCGCGAGGCGCTCGCCCGCGCCCTCGCCCACAACGAGCGCTCCCCGCGCATCAACCTGCTCGGCCACACGTTAGGCATGCTGGGCGCGGTCGAGATGGATGCCGGCGCCGCCGATCGCGCTATCCCGTTCTTCGAGCGCTCGCTCGCCATCCGCGTCGAACACGCGGACACACGCGGTGAAGGATGGATGCGCTACGAACTGTCGCGCGCCGCCGCCGCCGGCGCCATGCGCGACCGCGCGCGCGAGATGCTCGACGCGGGCGCGAAGGCAGCCCGAGACTGCGGCGACGCGGAGCTCATCGAAGCGTGCGAACGCCTGCGCCGCACAGCCGGACTGTAACGCCACCCACCCAACGCCGGAAGGCATGATGCCGCGATACCTCATCGAACGCACCATCGGAACCATCTCGCGCGCAGAACTGGACGCCGCCTCGCGTAAGTCCATCCGCGCGATAGACAGCATGACCGGAATCGTCTGGATCCGGAGCTACGTGTCCGATACGGAAGGCAAGATCTACTGCGAGTACGATGCACCGAGCGCGGAGGCCGTCCGCGAACACGCGCGGCGGGCCGGACTTCCCGTGGATCGCGTCACGGAAGTGGCGCTGGAGATCAGTCCGGCGATGTTCCGGTAGCCGACCCTTGCTCGCCGTACCGGCGATTGGGGCCGATGCGCTGGCTCGGTGACGAGGCGTGAACCATCTTACGATACATGACCGCTCACTCCACACCCGCTCGGATCGACGATCGTTGGGCTACCGGGCGCGGGCCTGAACCCGGCGTCGACAAGCTCGACAAGCTCGACAAGCTCGACGAACTCGACGAACTCGTCCACCTCTCGAACCTCATCGGGCAGGAACCCCGGCTGGTCCAGCCCGGTGGTGGTAACACATCCCTCAAGCTCGGCGACGCGTTGCTGGTCAAAGGTAGCGGCACCGACCTGCGTACGATCACGCGCGAAGGATTCACGCGCCTGTCACTCCCGGCACTGGCTTCGCTACGCACCGCAGAGACGATGCTCGACGCGGACATGATGCGGTTCATGGCGAGCTGCATGCTGGATGCCGACGCCCCGCCGCCCAGCGTCGAAACCCCGCTCCACTCTCTCCTGCCGCACCGCGTCATCGCGCACACCCATGACGTAGCCACGATGAGCCTCACCAACGTGACCGACACCGTAGCGGAGCGGCTCGTGACCGAAGTGTTCGGCGCCGAGATCCTATACGTGCCGTACGTGCGCCCAGGCTTCCCGCTGGCTCGGGCGGTCAGCGACATGACAGACCGCCTGCCACCCGAAGCGATCGGGCTGGCATTGGCACATCACGGCTTGGTGGTATGGGGCGAGAATCCGCGGGAGTGCTACACCCGATTGCTCTGCGCGGTGAACGGTGTCGAGGATTACCTGGCGACCAGGCGGCGTGGTCGGGTGGGAGCCGGCCCCGCGCCTAACGCAACCCCGTCCGCCGACGTTCGGCGGCGCTGTGCGGAGCTGGTGCTGCCCGTGGTGCGCGGCGTGCTCGGGTCGGCGAGTCGCGTGATCCTGCATTTCGATGACGACGACGTGGTGTTGAACGCGCTCGCTGGCCCGCGGATGCCGGTGCTCGTGCGGCGCGGGATGGCGACGCCCGAGCATATCCTCCGCGCGGGGCGGCTGCCGGTGTGGTTAGACATCGATCCATCCGCGCCCGCGGACGCGACGGCCGACGCGGTGCGCATGCAGCTCGGCCTGCAGCGCAAAGACTACGAGGACTATCACGCACGCCACGCCCAGCCAGGCGAGCGTCCGCTCGACGATTGGGCCAAGGTCGTGCTCGCCCCCGGGCTCGGCATGATCACTGCGTCTCGGGACAAACGGAGCGCGGTCACCGCGGGGCTGTGCTACCGTGCCGTGCTCGAGACGATGGCGAATGCGGATGCGGTGGACGCGTTCCAATTCATTCCCGAGGCTGACGTGTTCGAGTTTGAACATTGGCAGCTCGAGCGCCGCAAGATCGACGAGCTCGATGCGCGGGAGCGCGCCGCGTTGCTGCTCCCCCGCCACGTCGCGGTGGTGATCGGCGGCGGGAGCGGTATCGGACAGGCTGCCGCTCACCGCTTCGCGAAGGAAGGCGCGCACGTGGTGGTGGCGGATCTCGATGCCTCCTGCGCGGGCGCGGTGGCGGCCGAGATCGGCGCCGCGTATCCGGGGGCGTCGCGCGCCATTGGCGTCACCCTTGACGTCCGGGACGATGCGAGCCTGGCACGCCTGATTCGCCTAACGGTGCTCGAGTTTGGCGGCATCGATTCTCTGTTCTACACCGCGGGCCAGGCCCCCAGGTTCGCGCGCGTCACGGAGATCCGGCGCGAGGATCTGCAGCGGCAGCTCGACGTCCACTACGTCGGTGCCGTCCTGGCCATCGGCGGTGCGGCGTCGATCATGCAACGCCAGCGACTGGGGGGGGCGATCGTCGCCTCGGTGTCGAAGGCGGCGCTCGCGCCGGGCCGAGACGCCGCCGCGTACGGTGGGAGCAAGGCAGCGCTGCTCCAGGCCATGCGCGTCGCCGCCGTCGAGTTAGGCAGCGACGGCATTCGGATCAACGCCATCAACGCCGATCAGATCGAGACGCCGCTGTTCCTCCGGTTTGTCCAGGAACGGGCCGCGACGCGCGGCGTTTCGATGGAGGAGCAACTCGAGGCGTACCGCCAGCGCAACGTGATGGGAGTATCGCTCATTCCGGCGGACACCGTCGCCGACATCGCGGCGTTGCTGGCAAGTGACCGGTTCCGGTATACTACTGGAGACATCATTACCCTCGCCGGCGGCCTGCCCGAAGCGTTTCCGCGCGGACGTGCCGCCCGGCCGGCCGGGGGGGGGGGGGTCGGATCCTATCGTGCCCGATGTGAGGGAGCGCCTCATCGCCGCGGTCGCGGACCGCTATCGCCTCGAGCGTGAACTCGGCGCGGGCGGGATGGCGACGGTCTATCTCGCGACGGACCTGAAGCACGAGCGTCAGGTCGCGCTCAAGGTGCTGCGCCCCGAGTTGGCGCTGGTGCTTGGCGCCGAGCGCTTTCTGGCGGAAATCAAGATCACCGCGCGACTCGATCATCCCCACATCCTCACGCTCATCGATTCGGGGACGGCCGAGGGATTTCTCTACTACGTGCTGCCGTATGTGCACGGCGAGTCGTTGCGCGCGCTGCTCGACCGCGAGGGGCAACTGGGTCTCGCCAACGCGTTCGCCATTACCCGGCAAGTGGCGAGCGCGCTTGACTACGCGCACCGGCAGGGTGTGATTCATCGCGACGTCAAGCCCGAGAACATCCTGATCCGCGAGGGCGAGGCGATGCTGACGGATTTCGGCATCGCCCTTGCCGTACGAGAAGCAGGCGGCAACCGCCTCACGGAGACGGGCCTGTCGTTAGGCACGCCGCAGTACATGAGTCCGGAACAGGCCACCGGGGATCATCGCCTAGACGGGCGTACCGACGAGTATTCGCTCGCCGCGGTGTTTTACGAGATGCTGGCCGGCGAGCCGCCCGTCACTGGCCCCACGGCGCAAGCGATCATCGCCAAACTGCTTACCGAACGACCAACGCCGCTGCGAGTGGTGCGCGACACCGTGCCCGAGGGCGTGAGCACGGCCGTCGCGAAAGCGCTCGCCAAAACGCCGGCCGACCGGTTCAACACGGCGGCAGAGTTCATCGACGCGGTCGAGGCGGGGTTCGATGCCCAACGGACGCCGCGTTCACTGCGGCGGCTGCCGCCCCTCATCGCGGTCGCCGTGACCGTCGCCGCCGCGGCAGCCTTCGCGCTTCTCGCCATGACCGGGAAGTTAGGCCGCCAGCGCCATAGCCTGGCGCTCGGCGAGAAAACCCAGCTCACAAACTCGGCGAACGTTCTCAATCCCGTCATCTCGGCGGACGGCAAGCAGCTCGCCTATTTCCTGCAGCGCTGCACGGACAGCGGCTGCACCTATGATGTCGACGTGCAGGACGTGGGCGGCACAACCACGCGTACCATTCTGAGCGGCGCGACGGCCGAATACGGCCTGGAGTGGAGTCCCGACCGCCGCAATCTGCTCGCATTCTGCACCTTCGCGAATCGCTGGGGAACCTACCTCGTGTCGGCGCTCGGGGGCTCCGCACGATTCATCGGAGCAGAAGTTGCGACGTTTTTCGCCGGGGGAGACTCGCTTCTCGTCGGTCCAGCCTTGGGCCGTAGTCCGGCGCCCTGGATTCGCGTCACGACGCTCGCCGGCGACGCGCGAGACAGCATTCCTGTGAGCGACGTCGGGTCGGGCGTCGGGAGGCTTCTCGCGGTGCCGGGTACACCCTGGCTCATCGCGGAACTTCGGCAGGGGCAAGTTGGGCGCTGGGAAACCCTCGACCGCCATGGCAAGGTTGCCAGTCGCCTAACGTCCGGATTCAGCATCCTGGGCGGACAGGAGGCGGACGGCGCACTCTGGCTCGCAGGGTCCGGTGAGTCCGTCTTGCGCGTCCCAATCGATCGCGCGACCGGCCGCTTCGGGGCGCATTGGGACACGATCCCAGGCCCCGTCGATGCCTTCTCCGTTACCGCTGACGGCCAGAACCTCGTGATGAATCAGGGCACGTACGATTACGGCGTGTGGAAAATCGAACTCGCCAACCTTCTGGCAGGACAGCTTCCCGACTCCCAACGGATCGCGCGCGCGTCTACCCCCATTCAGGTGGAGATCTCGCCCGATGGCCGCAGATTGCGGTGGATTCGCGAGCTTCCCGCCACTGCCGGCGGCGCCCCGGAGCAGCGCATCGTCGTGACACCGTACAGCGGCACTGCAGAGACGGACATCAACGTTTCGGGCAGCCTGATCGCAGCGAACTGGATGGATTCGGTGACTCTCTCAGTGGGAACCAGGCGCCCGCCCAATCAGGTGCACTTCGCGCTGGTGGACGTGCGGAGCGGCACCGAGAGGCGTGGGTTCGACCTCCCTCCCGATTCGGATATCGTGGACTTCAACCCCGTAGCGAACGGGTGGAGCTGGATCCCTGCGGCGGGAGATCGGGTTGTGGTACGGCAGGGCGATCACACGCGGGTGTTCCCGAAGCCGCCTTGGCTCTGGACTCTGGGTCAGATGATTACCGATGGTCGCGGGCACCTCATAAGCTATCTGGGTTGGGGCTCATCGCTGGAGGACAGCCTCAACGTTGGCGTGATCTCGCTTGACGACAGCTCCCAGACAAGGTGGGCCTCCGTGTTCGCGGAGAATGGAGGCTCCGCCTTTCTGCCTGATGGCTCCATTCTCTTTGTGTGCTTCGAGGCTGAGCAGACAATGACAATTTACCGGCTCCGTGGTCCGGGGCGCATGGAACGTCTGGGCACCATCCCGCGCCCGGTCTCTGATGTCTCTGTCGCGAACGATCTCGAGCGCGCGGTCGTTACGGTGCGAGACTACCACGCCGATGCGTGGATGGCGCGGATTCTCCAGCGGTGAACCGGGGCCGGCGGCGTCGGTGAGGTATCACATCATGCAGATAATCGCTACGGGTCAGCTCACGCAGCCCGCACGCTCGTTCTATTGATCGGAGTTCCGACCCGTATCACGACAGACTGGGTGAACGCCGTTGGTTCGACGCCGAGCATCAGGGAGATCTTGCCAGGGAACATCTCTCCGATGCATGGACCAGCACCACCATCGCACCGGAGATGTCGAGAATCACGACAGCAAAATGGGCGGGCGCGCCTCTCGACGCGCCCGCCCCACTCTTCCAGGTTCCGCGCCAACCAACCAGCGTCAGCTCTTGGCGCTTTCCAGCCCCTTCACGACGCTCGCCAACGCCCGCACACGCGCTGCGTCGCTCGCGCCTTTGGCATCCCTGTTCAGTTCCCCTTCCAACTTCTTGAGCGCGCTCACACGTTTGGCACCGCTCGCCTGCTCGGCGCCATTCAACGCGCTCGTGATGGCCGACGTGCGCGCCTCGGGCAGCCCGTCGTCGCGCACCAGCTGGTCGACGTACGCACGCGCGACCGGGAACGCCGCGGGCCACACGAGCTTCGGCTGATCCTGTGGATTCAGTTGGGCGAAATGTACCAGGCTCGCCGCATCGATCTCGTTCTGCGTCAGGTCGGCGGTGGGCGTCAACTTGAACACGTCGAGTCCGCGCGCGATCTCCGAGCCGTAGATGTACCCGTTGTAGTAGTACCCGCACCAGAAACCGCCGATGACCAGTTGCGTCGAGTCGATCGGACCGCGATCGAAGTATGCGATCTCCTTGGGATGCGCGGCATCGGTGAAGTCGAATACCGAGACGCCGCCCTGATACCATCCCTGCACCATGATGTCACGGCCCGGAACGGGAATCAGGTTGCCGTTGTGCGCGACGCAGTTCTCCTGCTCGGTTTGCGCAGCGGGCATCTTGAAATAGCCGACGTGCGAGAGCGTGCCGTGCGCAAGCGTAAGGATCGCGTCGGCGCCCCAGTCGATCGGGTCGGTGGCGCGACACTTGGGCTGCGTGCCGCCGCCCCACTCGTCGGTGAAGAGCAGCTTGGACGCGTCATTGCTGAACGTGGCCGAATGCCAGAACGAGAAGTTGGAGTCTGCCACTGCTTGCAGACGCACCGGGTGGACGGGGTCCTTGATGTTGAGGAGGAGGCCGTAGCCGGAGCACGCGCCTGCCGCCAGGCCCACGGCGGGATACACGGTGATATCGTGGCACTGCGACGGTCCGCCGCGCTGGCCGCCGCCGAACGGAATACGCACGCCCAACTGCTTGAGCGAGTCCGTTAGCATTCGAGTGCGCGTGCTGTCTCGCTGCTCGATCATGAGGGTCGACACCAGGCCGGCGATGCGGTCCGAGTCGGCAGCGGTCGTCGTTGCCGGCAGGCGGAGAAAAGGCAAGAAGCGGCGAGCAGCCTTGACACCGGCGCCGTTCGCCGTGTCGGCCACCGCAACCCCGTGCGTGGGCGGCGCGGTGAGGTCGTTAAAGATGCGCGGCGAACTGACGATGCGCGCCTGCTCCGGATGCGCGAGCGGAACCCGAATCACTTCGATCCGGAACAGCGCGGTGTTGGGATCGGTGATGTCGCCGCCTTCGCAACCGGCCATCTCGCTGGTCGATCGCACCCGTGCCAGCCCCGACACGTACACGTACACGATCCCCTTGTCGTTCGGATCGGGCACGAGCGTGTGCGTGTGCGAGCCCCGGCACGTCTGGACGTCGGCCACTTGCCTGGGATGACTTGGATCGGACACGTCGAAGATGCGAATGCCAACCATCCGCTCCTTGCTCACGCTGTCCTGAATGCCTTGCGTGCCACAGTCCAGTCGGCTGCCCGTATTCTCGGCGGAAACGAACAGCAGGTGGCCGTAGACCGACACGTCACCCTGCTCCGTAAAACAGACATCGGCGTCGGTCAAGGTGGGGTGGAGTGGATTGGCAATGTCCCAGATCTGCAAGCCGCTGAAATTTCCCTGATACACGTAGTGGCCGCCGAACGCGAGATCGGAATTGGCGTACGTTAGGCCGCCGGGCGCGTTCGGATGGAACACGTCCGGCTTGTTCTCATGGGCCACCAGCTCGAGGCCTTTCGCGGCGACGCCGGCGTCGTACAAGCCGGGCGTGAGATGGGCGCGCGCATCCGTGGTATCGGACTGGGCGCGCGCGGTGGAGGGAGTGGCCACGGACAGCGATGCCGCAGCGAACAGCGCGGCGCAGAACGCGGCGGACGAGCGAAAGGCGGGTCGGGTGTAGCGAGGCGTCATTGGGTTGGACTCGAGTTGATCGTTTTCAACATGGACTGCATGCGTGCAATTTCGGCTCGCTGGCCGGCATCGACATCCGTGGCAAAAGTGAAGAGCTCCGGCTGTTGCCCCGCACCAGGAGTCTCGAAGAGCGTGGCGACCATGTCGAGGGCACCTTCATGGTGCTTGATCATGCCGGTCAGGTACAGCTCATCGAAGGCAGAATCTCTGGACGCATCGAGTTCTCGCATTTCCGCCGGCGTGAGCATCCCCTTCATCATCATCGGGTGCGCACCCATGTCCATGCCGGGCATGTCCATTCCACTCATGTCGTGGATGGGGCCGTGATCGTTGGGCAGCATTCGGAGCGGATCCGGGGCGTCCAGATGACGGGCCTGCAACCAGTGCTGCATCATCGTGATCTCGTCGCGCTGCGACAGCGCGATGCGCGTACAGAGAATCAGCAGCCCCGGTCGCGCCCCGTGCGTGGCTGCCCAATTGGACATCACCACGGCCTGCGCATGATGGATGATCATTCCCTGCACGAAATCGACGTCGGCCTGGGTATAGTCGTGCGGAACGGTCGCGGTGCTCTGGGCCGGCACTCGCGCGGCCGCGACTGCGAGCGCCGCGAGTACGACAGCAAGGCGCGATACGGTCGCGGTCGTCGTCCCCAAACGTGGTGTTGTGACTGTCATGACGTGCCTCCTCCACGGAGTGTACGTCCACCACACGTCGGCCGTTGCACACGCGAAGTTCAGGACTCTCACGGCGTTCGATAGATCACTCCGTTCTTCATCACGAACCGCACCCGGCTCACTGCTGAGATGTCCCGCGTGGGGTCGCCGCTCACCGCCACCAGATCCGCCTTCAACCCCGGCACCACGCGCCCGATCTCGTTCTGCATCCCGAGGATCTTTGCATCCACTGCCGTTGCGGCAAGCAGCGCCTGCGCCGGCCGCATGCCGTCCTTCACCATCCACTCGATCTCGCGCGCGTTCGTGCCGTGCGTGAACACCCCCACGTCACTGCCGCAGCCGATCGTCACGCCGTTCTTCATCGCAAGTTGGAACGCGTGCGCCGCCTGCCGCATCTCGGCGGTGGGCTCGCTCTTGCCCGGCACGTACTTGTCGAAATACTCGGCGTAGGCCTCCACGGCCGTGAGCGTGGGGAGATACGCCACGCCGCGCTCCGCCATCAAGTGGAACACCGAGTCCGAGCCGCCAAATCCGTGCTCGACCGTGTTGACGCCCGCCATGATGGCGCGGCGCATGCCTTCATCGGTGCTCGCATGCACGGACACCGGTCGTCCTGATGAATGTGCCTCCGACACGAGCGCGTCGAGCTCGGCCTGACTGAATGTCGGAGCGGTGGTACCGCCCGGTCCACGGCGATAGTCCGCATACACCTTGATCCAGTCCGCGCCGCGCCCGGCCTGCTCCCGCACCGCTTCGAGCACCTGCGGCACACCGCTCACCGCCTGGCCGCCCTGCGGCAGATCGAGGTCCGGCCTAAAACCGCGCGGACCGGGACCGTAGCTCGCGGTGGCTACAATGGCGCGGGTCGCCACTTGCAACCGTGGACCCGGAATGAGTCCGTCGTTGATGGCCTGCTTCATGGCGACGTCGGCGAAGCCGGCGCCTTCGGTGCCCAGGTCGCGCAGCGTGGTGAACCCTTGCATGAGCGTATTGCGCACGTGCAGCACTGCCTCCACCACGCGATATCCCTCGGCCTCCTTGAGCACCTGGTCGTTCCATAACGTCTCGTTGTATGGATGCAGGAAGATGTGCGAGTGCGCGTCGATGAGTCCCGGGAGCAGCGTTAGGCCCGGAAGCGCGATGGTCTGCGTACCGCGCGGGGCGTGCACCGCGTCCACCGGCCCAACCGCGGCAATGCTGTCTCCGTCCACGAGGACGACCCAACCCGCGTGCGGCTGTTCGCCGGTCGCATCGAACACGCGGTCCGGGCGCAGCAGCACGGGATGTCCCGGCGCCCCCGGCACGAGCGGCGCGAAGCCGGCGCTGAGCGGCAACCTGAGCGCGGAGAGCAGCGTGTCCCGCGTCTGCGCCGTTGCACGCGCGGCACTAACGCCGGAGACGAGCGCCGCAGTGGAGATCGCACCCAGACACGACGAAAAGACCTTGCACGCACGCGGTACGAGCGCGCGGAACGAGCGGTGCGCGTCAACGCGCATGGACGATGCTCCTCAAGAATGAGCTCACATCCGCTGCAGCAACGTCCTGAACCGCGGCGTCTCGCGCAGCGAATCGAGGTCGGTGTCGTTCTCCAGCCATTCGCGGTGCCCGAAGCCGTTCTGCACCGCCTTCTCGAGGGCGGAAAGCGCGTCGTCCTGCTTCCCGCCTAACGCGTACACGCAAGCCACGTTGTACAAGACACCGGAGTCCTCGGAATCCAGCGCCAGCGCACGCGACGCCCAGTCCAGCGCCCGGGCACGATCGCC
>JANWIF010000029.1 GCA_025450035.1 Gemmatimonadaceae bacterium | reverse complement strand
GGTGCGGCGCCGGACGTGTGATCGTTCGGCAGGCGTACGATCTCCAGTTGCGGTAAGGCACCCGTGCGCTCGAAGGTATGGAACTCATCCAGCCACAGGTCCATGCGGGTCTGGTCGCGAATGTCGAGGTCGAACCCGGGATATGCGGAATCGGTATGCTCGGCGAGGAACGGTTTCACGCCCCGGTAGGATTCGGGCATATCCTGCGCGCCTTCCGCGAGCTCGCGCGGGCTCACGACGAACTCGCCGTAGTTGCGAAAGGTGAGGCCAGCGCGTTGGGCGAGATTCCACAAATAGCCGGTAGACGGAGAATTCACATCATCGTCGGTCAGCCGGTCGCGATTGGTGCCTTCGTAATCATAGTAGGGCCGGCGGTCGGAGTACTGCGAGCCGACGGTCTTCTCGACGTAATCAGATGCGTACGCCGCGGTGGACCAGTTGTGCCCGTCGGCGCTCACTTCGGCATTGGTGAAGAATCGATCGTAGACTCCGAATCGTTCGGCCAACGCGTGGTGGTTAGGCGAGACGGCGCGCGGGAAGAAGAGCAGTGCGCTGTCGCCGTCGCCTTCCGGCACATCGCCGAGCACCTGATCGTAGGTCCGGTTTTCCTTGATGATGTAGATGACGTGCTCGAAGGGAGGATAACGCGCGGCGGCACGTGCCGGCTGGTCCCAGTGATTCGCCCGGCTGACGCGCGCGGTGAGCGCCGCCAGTGCGCCGCGTGACATGCCGGCATCCGTGACGGTCGACAAGGTGGCGGTAAGCTGGCCGAGCGTGTACTCGTGCGCAGCCGCGCGGCTCGGCCGCATCGGCGTTGGGCCCGTTGGGTTGGGCGCGGTGCCGCGACCTTTGCTGTTGGCCACGAACATCGTGTCGCCGGAGACGTCAACTGCTGAAGGGTACCACTCCCCGGGAATGCGGCCCGCGAGCGAGTCGCGGCCGTGGGCCGACACGCCCGCGGTCCGCGTGGAGAGGTCGAACACCGCCACCGCGTTGGCGTCCGCCTCCGCGGCGAACAAACGTGTTTCATCGGCGGACAGCGCCAGCGCGTTCGGCGTGCTGCCTTCCGACGGGCCGGCGGGCGGCGGATCGAGCAGCTGTGCGATCTCGGCGCGAAGACGCGTGTCCACCACGCTCACTCGATCGGTGGTGGCCGATGCCACGAAGAGGCGTGTGCCGGCGCGATTCGCGACCATCGCCGATGGGTGGCGCGCGACGGCGATCGTTCCTGCATCGCGGAGGGCGCCATCGGCCAATGGCGTGAGCACACGCACGGTGTTCGCGCCCCACGCCGACACGTACACCGCGCCATCGGGGCCGGTGAGGACGCCGTACGGATAGCGCCCCGTGGGAAGACGTTGCGTCACGCGCTTGCCGGCAATGTCTACGACGGCGAGCGAGTCATCGAGATTCTCGGCGACGTACAGCATCCGTCCGTTAGGCGACAAGGCGAGGCCCGCCGGATAGCGCGAGCCTCCCTGGCCGCGCCGCGGGTGGGGGCCGAGTGCGATACTGTCGGCGAGCACCGCGGTGTCGCCCCGCCAGTCGTAGGCGTACACCAGGTCACCGTCCGCGCCCGACACGTAGAGCGCCCGCCCGTTCGGCGCGAACGCGAGCCCCACGAATGCCGACGGTTGGGCAAGCGTCTGCACCACACGGCTGGTCATCCGATCCACCACCTGAATCCCCTGCTCGCGCCATCCGCTCAGTAGCAGCACGAGACGGGTGCCGTCGGGAGAGCGCACCATCGTCAACGGCATCTGGCCCACCGGAATCGATGTGCCGGCCGGGTCGAGCGTGACGCCGGTGGGGAGACGCCGATGGGCGTCATCGGGCGCATGGGGGTCTCTCGCGACCGGAGACGGCGAGGCTCGACACGCGACCGCGAACGACAGCGCGAGGATGATCGGAAGATGGGAGGCCCGTGGGAGCATGGCGGGGATCGCTCGGTCAGGGTGCCATCGGCGGGATCACCCAGATGTCCACGCGGTTCATCACAGGATCGGGGACGGCCACCTGATGGCGTCGCGCGTCGACGCTGACGTACCCGGGTGTCGGGAAGCCCTTGATCACAATGAGCTTGTTCGCCTCACGGATGGTGAGCGACGAGTCGCGCCAGCTGGTGACGAGCATGCGGCCGTCGGGGAGGATGGCGACGCCCTGCATCTGGCCACTGTTGTATCCGATGCGGAGCGGCTGGGCATCGCCGGGTCGCCAGGAAAAGATCGAAGAGCCGCCAGACGACACGATTACGAATCGCTTGCTGCGAACGTCCCAGACGATGCCGCTCGGCCGCTGCAGCGAATCGCTGGCGAGCGCGACGCTCACCGTGTGGTTAGGCGCAAGGCGAAAGATGCGATCGATCCGGGTGGGCGGTGCGGGGAGGGGGCGCTCGTCGCGTGTGCCGGTGTCGGTGATGTACAATGCGCCGTCGGGCCCCGCGGCGAGATCGGCAAGCGCAACGGCGTGCAGCGCCGAGAAACTGATTGTAGGGCCCGGCGCGCCGGTGTGCGCATCGAACGCACGGACGACGTCGCGGTCGGCAACCCATAGCGTGTCACCAACGAGCGCGAGTCCGTGCGGCGCATCGAGCTGCGCGCCGTCGCGACCGCTCACAATGAAGTGGAGCGAGTCGATGGTGCCGTCGGGGCGCATACGGCTGATAAACGCACCGTGCGCGGCCAACCCGCCCGAGTCGGGACCGAGATTGGCGACAAAAAAAACGTCGGCGGCCGAATCGTAACCCGCGGCCACTGGACGCTGGAACCCGGTCGCTGACGCGGCGCGCGTGGGAGGCACGAATGGCTGGTGGGGGGGGGGCGCGTGCTTCGCGCTGTCAGGCGCGCCACAGGCGGCGAGCACGAGTACCAGAGTCAGCGGGAGGCGGGGAATATGCACGGCAAATCGATGGCGTGTGGAGATGGCGCGAGTGGATGGGACTGAACTAGGGCGCGAGACGCGCGCCCGTCAAGCGCCGAACGGGGCGACCTCGCCGATCGGTCAGGGTGCGCACCGGGCGCGATGCATATATCGTTCGTTGAGCGCCGCCACTCGCGATTCGATGCTCGGGCGGCGCTCACGTTTCCCGAATGCAGAGTGCGCCCATGGCCACGCGCGACCATCTGATTTTATCGGCTACCGAGCCCGATCGACCCGGCTTGGTGGCGGAACTCAGCGGATTCATCGCCGTGCGCGGGTGCAATGTGGAGGACAGCCGCGTCATAGTTTTGGGCGGATATGCCGGGTTGATGTTTCTGATTTCCGGAACTCCGGAACAGGCGTCAGCGGTGGAGCAGGGACTCACGGAGTTGGAGCGCACGGCGGGATTGCGTGTGCTGGTGCGGCGGCTCCCCGAGAGCGCGGTGGCGCCCGCTGCCAGTCGCACGCCGGCCGCATTCGTGGTGACCGCGAGCGCCATGGACCATGAGGGAATCATCCATGCGATCACCGATGTCGTGCGGGCCAACGGTGGGAACATCCAGGAGCTCGAGACGTCCACCGAATCGGCGCCCATGAGCGGGTCGCCATTGTTCGCGATGCGTATGGTGATCACGCTCGCCGAACGCCATGGTTCGGCGGCGCGGCTGCGTACGGCACTCGATGCCCTGGCGCGCGCCGAAGCGATCGATCTCGACGTGCAACCGGTCGACGACCGACAGCCCACGACCAACCCAACGCTGCGCCTGGTCTAAGGCCGGGTTCGTTCTCAAGTCCCGACGCGACCTCAACGCACCCCCGTTCCGGCGCGTATCGCGTACACAGCGTGCGGCTGTGGCCGTTCCGCGTGCCGGAATCGGTTGCCTCCGCGCGTTCCCGCCGCAACTATCCCGCGAGTCACGCCAACCCGAGGTGTTCGAGTGAGAACTGCACGTCTGCTGGCGCCGGTGGCGATCGCACTGGTCGTGCACGCCATTCCCGTCTCCGTGTTCGCCCAGGATGGGGGAGCACCGTACGACACGTCTCTCTTTCACGCGCTCACCTGGCGTGAAATCGGACCCTACCGCGGCGGACGCTCGGTCGCCGTATCGGGCTCGGCCGCGCGGCCGTACGAGTACTGGATGGGTACGACCGGCGGCGGCGTGTTCAAGACCACCGATGGCGGCATCCGTTGGGCGCCGGTGACCGACAAGTATTTTGGCGGCACGATCGGCGCCATCGATGTCAGCGCGTCGAATCCGGATATCGTGTATGTGGGCGCCGGCGAATACGACATTCGCGGGAACGTGTCGCACGGCGACGGCGTGTGGAAAACCACCGACGCCGGAAAGACCTGGACGTCGCTCGGCTTGGCCGACACGCGGCAGATCGCGCGCGTGCGCGTGGACCCGCGCAATCCGGATGTGGTGTACGTGGGCGCTCTGGGACACGTGTGGGCGCCTAACCCGGAGCGGGGCGTGTACAAAACCACCGACGGCGGCAAGTCGTGGCGGAAGGTGCTGTTCCGCAACGATTCGACCGGGGTCAGCGATCTCACCATGGACCCCAACGACCCCAGCACGCTGTACGCGGCGTTCTGGCAGTCGGGGCGCAAGCCGTGGCTCATGGTGAGCGGTGGCGCGGGGAGCGGAATCTTCAAGACCATCGATGGCGGCGAGCACTGGACGGAGCTCACGCACAATCCAGGGTTGCCGTCGGGGATCATCGGCGACATCGGGATCACGGTATCGCCGGCGAACTCACAGCGCGTGTACGCGATTGTCGAGGCCGATTCGGGCGGCGTGTTTCGCTCCGACGATGGCGGCGCCACGTGGACGCGAATGAACACGGAGCGCAAGCTGCGCCAGCGCGCGTGGTACTACTCCCGGATCTTCGCCGATCCGAAAGACGAGAACACGGTATACGTCGTCAACGTGTCGTTCTTCAAGTCCACCGACGGCGGGAAGACGTTCAATCCGATCTCGGTGCCGCACGGCGATAATCACGATCTGTGGATCGCGCCTAACGATCCGAAGCGGATGATCGAATCGAACGATGGCGGGGCCGCGGTATCGTTCGATGGCGGGAAGGCGTGGAGCGAAGAGGACTACGCTACCGCGCAGTTCTATCACGTGACGACGACCACCGATTTCCCCTATCGCGTGTGCGGCGCGCAGCAGGACAACAGCACGCTGTGCGGACCCAGCCGGTGGCCGGGTGGCATTCCGATCGACGAGTGGAAGGAAGTGGGCGGCGGGGAGTCGGGCTACATCCAAGTGCGTCCGGACAGTACGAACATCGTGTACGCGGGGAGCTACGCGTATCTGTCGCGGTTGGATCTCAAGAATGGCCAGGAGCGGGATATCATTCCCTGGCCCGACAATCCGATGGGGCACTCGGCGGAAGATCTGAAGTACCGGTTCCAGTGGACGTTCCCCATTCTTATTTCACCGCACGATCCGAACACGCTGTACATGGGCTCGCAGGTGTTGTTCCGTACGCACAACGGGGGACAGAGTTGGGAGGTGGCGAGCCCGGATCTCACGCGGCACGATCCGGCCACGCTCGGCCCATCGGGCGGTCCACTCACGAAGGACCAGACGTCGGTGGAGTATTACGCGACGATTTTCGCGATCGCCGAATCGCCGGTGGCTGCCGGGACCATCTGGACCGGATCCGATGACGGCCTGGTGTTCGTGACGCGTGATAACGGGAAGTCGTGGAAGAACGTGACGCCCAAAGATCTTCTGCCGTTCACTCGCATCTCGATCATCGATGCCTCGCACTTTGGGGCGGGCACTGCGTACCTGGCGGCCAACCGCTATCAACTGGATGACGACGCGCCGTACCTGTACAAGACCAGCGACTACGGCGCCACGTGGACCCGCATCGACGACGGCATTGATCGCACGCAGTTCACACGTGTGATTCGCGAGGATCCCGAGCGTAAGGGCCTGTTGTACGCGGGCACCGAGCGCGGCGTGTGGGTGAGTTTCGATAATGGCGCGCATTGGCAGGCGCTGCAGCGCAACCTGCCGCCGGTGCCGGTGCACGATCTCGAGGTCACGCAAGGCGATCTCGTGGCGGCGACGCACGGGCGGTCGTTCTGGATTCTGGATGATGTGTCGGCGCTGCGCCAACTCACGCCCGCGATCGCCGCGGCGCCGGCGCACCTGTTCGCGCCGCGCAATGCATACCGTGTGAACTGGGGCGGCGGGTTCGGCGGCAGCGCGCATCCGGTGGGGAAGAACCCGCCCAGCGGGGCCGTGGTGTACTACACGCTGGCTTCGCCTAACCAGACGGTCACGCTCGACTTCCTGGATGCCAAAGGTGCGCTGATCCAATCCTTTACCAGCGTCCTGGACAGCGCGGGACTCGCCGACAGCGTGCGCGCCGACAGCGTGAAGACAGCGAACAAGGGTAAGGAGGCGGCGGCGGTCGGAGGGAGGCCGCGGCGGCCGGTGCGGCCTCGGGCGCCCAACGCCGTCGGGCTCAACCAGTTCGCATGGGACCTCAGATATCCGGATGCGGTCACCTTCAACAACCTCATCATGTGGGCCGGTTCCACGCGTGGGCCGATTGCCGTGCCCGGCGCGTACGCCGTTCGCCTCACGGTGAACGGTCGGGTGCAGACGCAACGGTTCCTGTTGAAGGAGGATCCGCGCGTGCACGCGACGCAGAAGGATCTTGAGGATCAGTTCGCGCTGCTGATCAAAGTGCGCGACCGGTTATCGGCGGCCAACAACGCTGTCCGGACGATTCGCAACGTGCGCTGGCAGTTGGACGGACGAGCAGCCAAGGCGCCAACGGCATTCGCCGGCCAGGCAGCACAGCTCGAGGGCCGGCTGCGGGACATCGAGGCCGAGATCTATCAGGTCAATAACCGGGCGAGCGAAGATCCCCTCAATTTCCCGATCCGTCTCAACAACAAGATCGCCGCGTTAGGCGGCTCGATAGGCAGCGCCGATGCGCGCCCCACCGCGCAGCACGAGGCGGTGTTCACGCTCCTCTCGGCGCAGCTGGACCGCGAGTTGGCCGCGCTCCACACCGCCCTCGGTCAGGGATTGCCGCCGCTCAACGCGATGCTGAGCAGCGCTGGCCTTCCGCCCGTAGTGCCCGCTACCAGCGAACCGCCATCGAAGGAGGTAGCCGAGCAGGAGGACTAGGGTGGTGGTTGAGACGCACGAGGGGACCTCTTCCATCCTCACTTCTGGGACAGGTAGGCATGAGCAGCCAAGAGGAGCGCGACCTTGGGTTCGGCTCGGTCGTGGGTCGCGAGAGCCGCCGTCGCCTGCTCAATCGGGACGGCAGCTTCAATGTCGAGCGGCGCGGACTCGGCTTTTTCCAATCGCTGAGTCTGTATCATTCGCTGCTGTCGATCTCGTGGCCGCGGTTTCTTGGCGCGGTGATGGGGACGTACGTGCTGATCAACGTCGTGTTCGCCTGCGCGTACCTGCTCTGCGGCCACGGTGCGTTGCAGACGCCGCCCACCGGCATGCCCGAAGGACGATTTCTCCAAGCGTTCTTCTTTTCAGTGGAGACGTTTGGCACCATCGGGTACGGCAACATCTATCCCGTGGGCATCCTGCCCAACATGGTGATGGTCACCGAAGCGCTGGTCGGTCTGCTCGTGCTCGCCATGTCCACGGGCTTCATCTTCGCGCGCTTCTCGCGGCCCAACGCACGCATCCGGTTCAGCAGCCACGCGGTCATCGCGCCCTATCGGGGCACGATGGCCTTCGAGTTCCGGATCGTGAACGAGCGCAGTAGTCAGATCGTGGAGCTGGGTGCAAAAGTGTTGTTCGCCCGATTGACTCGCGCGGATGGTACGACGCGCGTGTTCGACGATCTGACACTCGAGCGCAAGCACGTGGTGTTCTTTCCGCTCTCGTGGACGATCGTCCATCCGATCGATGAGAACAGCCCGCTCGCCGGCCTCACGGCAACCGACTTCGCGGCGAGCGACGCCGAGTTCCTCGTCTTGCTCACCGGCATCGACGAAACGTTCTCGCAGACCGTGCATGCGCGCGCGTCGTACAAAGGGAAGGAGGTGGTGTGGGGGGGGCAGTTCGCGAGCATGTTCAATCCCACGACGTCCGATGGCGTCATCAGCATCGACATCGAACGGCTCGATGCCATCGAGACACCACCCGCTGAGCGCGTGTCCTCGTCCGTGCCCGCGGGCGCGATGGCGGAGTGAGCGGCGTCAGCCGATCGGCGGTGCGTCGGACAGGTGCTCCTGGATGATCACCCACGTTCCGTCGCGCTTCTGAAACACCGCCGTCCATGCGCCACCCACGACGTGGGGCATGCCGCGCGGCGTGAGGTGCGGGATGCTGTAGATGGCGGTGAGCACGGCCGCGTCCGGCGACAACACATCCACTGCAATGCTGTCCCATACCCAACGCGGCTGACGCATGTTCTGGCCGATGTTCTGCCAGAAACTCTCGATGTTTCGCTGAAGCGCGGCGCGGGTGGTGGTAACGCGGCCGGCGCTGGCGGAGATCACGCGACCTGTATCGGGATACAGGCTCATCAGCCGCCCTACCACGTCGCCTCCGGAGAGGTCGCACGCCGCTTCGATGCGCGCCCGTACGGCGTCGGCAATGGCGGTCCGCTGGGCCGCGCTCATGGCGTCTGCTGTCGATGACGAACCGCGTGCCGCACAGCTCGCCACGAAAGTGATCGATCCCAGCACCAACGCCGCGATCGTAACGCGGATGGCAGCGAAGGCGAACGCGAGTACTGACGGGTGTGGCTTCATCGTGTTGGTGAATGGACGCGGAGGTTCGATGTACGTGATTCTGGACGGGATCGTCCCCAGGAGCGGACGTTGGCCTCATGCGAGGGCCGCAAAGGGCCAGTCGCGTCGTGGCTCATTTGGTGCAGACAACTTTGGGAATCCGGCGCATCGAGGCACCAGATAGCCGTCGCTCGCAGCCGATTGCGTGTTGCCCCCGTGTGGGGTTACATAGCAGCCATGCGAAAGCGATGCCAGGTACCCGGCGCGCTTCCACCGGTCAGCACGAGTCGAAGGAGGTTGTTATGGGCGTGATGAAGACGCTGACGCTCCTGCCCTTGGCGGCGTTGTTCGCCGTCGCGTGCAACGAGCGGTCGCCTGCTCGCACCGCCCGGCCGGCGCTCAACGCGCAGCTGCGTAGCGATCTCGATCGCGCGGCGTCCCCGACCTCCGAGCTCGCGGTCTCGCAGTTCCGCGCGACGCAGGGTGTCTCCAACATCGAACTTGGCCTCGAGCAGCAGCACAACATGACGATTGCGCTGCACATGACACATGTGCCGCGCACGCGACCCTCGATGCATCCGACGGTTATTCCGGTGAGCGCCATCCCGACCGTGCCGGCACCCGCACCCACGATCATCGCGGCCGCGCCGGTACCCGAGCCCGCTGCCGGTCCTCGCCCTACGCCTAACCCGCTGCCCTACCCGGACGGCGCCGGATCCGGTGGGATGCAAGTGGGTGTTGGCGCGGGTGGAATCATTGGTGTGATCATTCGCGGCGGATCGATCGGTGATGACGACCACTGCGAGCGGCACGGTCCAACGATGGTCGGTCGCACGATGCCGACGGTCGGCATGCCAGTGGCGGGCGGTGGGGTGATGCGCGGCGGCGGACGGCCGCGCGGGAGCTGGTAGACGGGATGCGAGAGTGACGGGAGCGGGGCACGCCCCCGCGCCGTCACTCCGGCAGGGTAAACGTGAACAGGGTTCCAGAGACGGCCACCGATACGTATTGGCGGCCGTCGAGTGCATAGCTGATGGCCGGGGCGCGTGGACTGCCGCCCAACTGGGTGGTCCACAGCAGGGCCCCGGTGCGCGCGTCGGCGGCGTGGAACGCGCCGGCCTGCTCCCCGTAGAACACCACGTCACCCGCTGTGACTAGCGAGGCGCCACCGAGCATGCTGCGGGCCGTGCGCGTCTGCCATTGAACCTGCCCGGTGGCGGGGTCGATGGCCGTGAACGTGCCCCGCGCCGAGCCCACGGGCACGTGATACCCTCCCTGCCACTTCACACCGACCTCGAACCGCGCCGGATCGAGCGTGAACTTGATCGGCTCCACGATCCCGGCGACGTAGATCAATCGTGTCCGCGGCGAGTACGAGAGCGGCGTCCAATTGCTGCCGCCTCCCATCCCCGGCATGATCAGGGTCCCCCGCGTGGTGGGCGCGGCGAACGTATTGAGGTGCGGGACGAATTCGGCGGTGCGGCGAATGCGGGCGCCTGTCCGCCGGTCGAGCACATAGATCCATCCCACCTTCCCCGCCTGCGCGACCGCGGGCACCCGGGCGCCGTTCACGGTGACATCGAGCATCAGGACCGGGCTAGTTGCATCGTAGTCCCATAGATCGTGCGGGACCTCCTGATAGTACCAGCGCAGTGACCCGGTATGGACGTCGAGCGCGACCACGGAGCTCGTGTACAGGTTGTCGCCGGGGCGGACGCTGCCATCCATGTTCGGCGCCGGATTGCCCACGCCGAAGTAGAGCAGGCCGAGCGTCGGATCGTAGGACGGCGTGTTCCACACGCCGCCTCCGCCTAACCGCCAGGCACCGGCGTATCGCGCGCTGTCCCGCTTCTCCTGCGCCAGGTCGCGCGGCAGCACGTCGCCGTCGGGGGTCGTGGGCGACCATCGCCCCCACCAGCCGCCATCCGCCGGCGAGGGTATCGTATAGAACCGCCACGCCAGCCGGCCGTCCTGCGCGTCGTACGCATCCACGTGGCCGCGGATGCCGAACTCGCTGCCGGCCACACCCACCACGATCTTACCATCCACGGCGAGCGGTGCGGCGGTCATGCTGTAGCTGCTGTCGGGATCGGCGGTCTGGACATCCCACACCAGATGACCGGTCCGGCTGTCGAGCGCGATGAGGTGGTCATCGAGCGTCGACACATACACCAGATCGTGATACACGGCCACGCCGCGATTCTTGGCGCCGCAGCACGTCGGTACGTTAGGCGTTTTGTTGTCATACCGCCACAGCTCGGCCCCGGTGCGCGCATCCACGGCCATCACCACGCCCAGCGGCGCCGTGTAGTACAGCACGCCATCGGATTCCACCGGCGTGCTCTCCTGACCGAACACCGGCGTGCCGACCTGGTGTGCCCAGGCGAGCCTGAGCGTGCGCACGTTGTTGGTGTTGATCTGCGACAGCGGCGAGTAGCGCGAATTGGTATAGTCGCGGCCGTTCGTCAGCCAGTCATCGCCTTCGTTTGTCGCGCCCGCCAGCATGGCATCGGTCACCGCGGCTGCGGGTGCGCCGGCGTCTCCCACCACGTCGGTGGTATCCAACGAAGTGGTGGCGACCGATACGTCGCGCCTGTGTGCAACCGGTGCCAGAAACGCTCCGGCGCCGCCATCGAGCACCACGCGCGGCTCGCGGCAGATCATGTCGCGTGACGGAGAGCCGGCCAGCACGGGCCCGTACGACTCGGCGCGCGACCGTGTCGCACGCGTGCGCGGCGGCAGCCGCGGCGCCGTGTCGGGGAGCAGGTGATAGAGCGCGATCGACCGGCCAATCCGCGCCACCGGCTGGTACGCCCGCAGCCACGTGAAGCACGAGGAGTACACGCCCTGCAGGTAGGTCTCACTCACCGCGACCCATCCGGTGGCCGGCGCGGCCCCGCCTAACCGAACGGTGTCGGCGAGATCCACCGACCCCACCGGCGCCGAGCCGAAATAGAAGAGCGACACGGCATGGACCTGCCGCGCGTGCAGCGTATCCGCCAACCGGTCGAGGTCCTGCCCCCAGTCGAGATTGCTGTCGACGAGAATCGTCTCCGGGTGATGTCCGGCGATGGCGTTGAAATCCGACAGATAGTCCGGATACGCCCGCACGGCCTGCACGGTCTGCCAGGCCACGAGCGCGCCTAACACGGCACGGGCAAGCGGGCGGGTGCCCTCGCCCGACCACAGCGTCGCCACGGCTCCCGCGGCGGGGATGGCGAGCAGCGGGTACAGCGGCAGGATGTGTCGCACGCCGATGTCGATGCGCGAAAGCATCGCCACGATCATCACGGCCGCCGCGGCGAGCAGCGGAGCCAGCGAGCGCCAGTCGGCGCGGCGCATTGGCCGAACGAGTGTGAACGCGACGCCGAGCGCGGCCAACGAGAGAAAGGCGAGCGGCGTCTTGACCGCGAACGCGACCCACCAGTACCACCACCACCCGCCGCTGCTCACGTGGCCGAGCAGGTACGATGCATGCCCCTCGCGATCGTGCTTGACGAGCTGCCGCAGCCCCGCGAGCAGCTCCGGTGCGGGCTGTGGTATCCTCCCGCCGACCGCGAAGCGGAGATGAAAGCGGTACACGCTCCAGAGCAGCAAGCCCACGATCATCGCGGCGGCGAGCGCGGGGCGCGCATAGGCGCCGAGCGCGGCCCACCGCGGCCGATGCCGGGTACCGTCGCCGGCGCGCACGCCAATGGTCCAGCGCGCGAGTACGATGAACAGCGCGGCGATGGCGAAGTACGGAAGACTCGAGAACTTCGTCGCGATGGTCGCCGCGCCGGCCACGGCGAACACCGCCGTCCGCGTCCGCGACGGCTCGTCTAACCACAACGTGAATGCCCACAGCGCGGCCAACAGCGTGGCGGTAAGCGGAACGTCGTTCGTCGCGAGCCCGGCGTGCGCGAGGAGTTGCGGTGTAGTGGCAACCAGCAACACGCCCAGTGTCGCGGCGCGGTCGCCGTAGAGCGAACGCGTCCATCCCCACACGATGGCGAGCAGCAGCAGGAAAAATGGCAGCACCCCCAGGCGCGCCAGCGCGAGCGTGCGCGCATAGCTGGGGCTGTTCACCAGAATCGTGTTCCCCTCGCTCCACATTGTGGGCTGGCCGTGCGCGGTTGCGCCCTCCAACCGCGGCCCGATCGCGATGGCGATGCGGGCGAGGGGCGGATGCTGCGGGTCGTAGTCGTAGCGACCCTGCACGAGCCATTGCATGCCGGCCGCGAGATGCGCGGGCTCGTCCCACGTCTGCCCGAAACGCGCGGCCGCGCGTACCACGACGACGGCCGCAATGATGCCGATGAGCAGCGCGACGCGGCGCGGCCAGCGATCGCGATTCATGGACGGCGCGTCACTCGTGGCAACCAATCCGGTGACGGGAGGGGGAAGGGGGCAAGGTCACGGCGCGAGGAGGTGTGGTCGACACATAGCCTAAGACGACGCGCACCGAGTAGTCGTCTCGGAGGACATCAGCGCGTGAAGACTTCGTCGACTTGCGTGATGATGACGTTCTCAGGAATGAGGCCGAAGCGGCGCGCGCCGATCACGCGATCATCGTCCAGCAGTTGGGGCGGCTTGGGGGCATCGTACGTGAGGGTCGTGGGGGCATCGGAGAGTAGCGCATCGCGCAACGGCGACGCGTTTGGAGCGATCATGACGACATCGAGATCATGCGCCGACAGGTGCCGGCGCATGGCGGCATTCACACTGTTCGAGTCGAGTTGACCGAGTCGCGCGCGCATGTCGGTGGTGAAATCGCCGGTGCCGTGCCAGCGCGCGTCGAGCGCGTAGCCCAACCGATGATCCTGCGTGGCGGTGAGGAGCGGCATGCTCTTCAACAGGTAATCCCGCGTGACGGTAAAATCACGCTCCGAGAGCCCGCGTGTCACAAGGGTGTCGAGCTCGTGCAGCGCGATGCGGAGCGCCATGACGGCATTTTCCGGCGCCACGGGCCGGATCCAGATCTCGAACAGTTGATGATGACGCGCGCGATTGGCATCGGGGAAGAAGGTGAACATCCCCCCCGGGAACGCCTCGATGTAGGCATAGTCGCCATAGTTCAGTCCGCGAATCTCGCGGAGCCGCTGATACAGATGCGACACCGACGACCGATGCTCGCCTAACCAGGTGCGCGCCAGCCAGAGTGCCACGAAGTCGGGATGCCCGCGCGTGACGCCGATGGGATGTCCGAGCGAGATCGCCGTGGCCCGCGTCTCCTTCTGGATGAGCTCGACGCGCAGTCCCGGCCGGTGCGCAACGACGACGTTGGGCGGTGGTGTGGGCGATCCGGCGGGAAGCAGAGCGAGCGCGGCGCGGAGCCGCGTGGTGAGCGCATCGGGCACGGCGACGGCGGCGCCGACGGTGAGGTTGGCGCGCGTGTAGTGCCGGCCCACGAAGGCGCGCACGTCGTCGAGCGTGATCGCATCCAGCCCCGCACTCGTGCCCCACACCGGGTGCGCGTACGGCGTCCCGGCGAAGACGTTCCATTGCAGGCGTTCCTTGCCCAACTCTTCCTCGTTGTTGGAGCGCAGGTCCTGGACCAGGATGTTCCGTTGCGCATCGCGCAACCGGGCAAAGTCGTCCTCGCGCCACCCGGGATCGAGAAGGAGCGGCAGCGCCAGATCGGCGAACGGGCGCCACGTTTCGGCATGCACCCGCGCAGTGAACGCGGTCATCTCCTTGTCCACCTGCGCCGTGAAACTGGCGGCCATCGGAAAGAGCGCCTTACGAATCTCATCCGAACGATGCTCGCTCGAGCCACCCTCGGCGATCATCGCGGCGGCCAGCGCGGCCAGCCCCTCCTTGCCGGCTGGATCGTGCGCCGAACCCACCGTGAAGACGAGCTTCACGTCCAGTGACGGATGCGGCGTCGGCTGAAGCACCAGCGGCAGCGGCTCCCTGGAGCGCGAGCGCTTCGGTGCGCGCATGAGCGACCCCGGTTGGGCCAACGACCCGGGCAGTGGTGCATGCGACAAGGTCGTGAGGACAAGGCCGGCATCGGTGAACACGGCGCGCGCGGCATCGCGCACCTCACGCGCCGTGACCTGCGCGTACGATGTGAAGAGATCCTCCAGCGTACGCGTGGTGCGCTCGTAGTGCGCGAACCGGGCGAGCGTGGCGGCGATGGTCTCGGTGTCGTCCAATTCGCGCACGAATCCGTAGCGCAGATTGGATTTCGCGTCCGCCAGGCGTCGCGCGGGCACGGACGCGTTGCGCGCCGCGCGCGCGGTGTCGAGAATGGCGTCGCGCACGCGGGCGACGTCGCCGGGATCCTTCACGCGAGCGGCGATGGTGATCAGACCGGGATCGATGTTCCCCGGGTTGATGGCGACGAGCTGATCGACCAGCTGCTCGTCGTCCACCAGTCGGCGGTAGAGCTCCGACGAATGGCCGAACCAGAGGTCCACGGCCAGATCGGTGGCCGCGTACGCACGGTTCGTCGCCGAGAACGCGGGGGCGTGAAACGATGCGGTGACCCATGGCAGGGTGGGCGTGTCCCAGGGTACGTGCGCGTACACCGGACCCGCGTGCGCGGGCTCGGGCGGAATCTCGACCCGATACGTCCCCGCCTTCCAGGCGCCCCAATACTTCTCGACTAACGGAAGTACGGTCTCGGCGCTGACGTCCCCGGCGACAATGAGGGCGGTGTACTCGGGGCGGTACCAACGATCGAAGAACAGACGCGAGTACGCCAACTGGTTAGGCATGGCCTCGATGTCGCGGAGGAAGCCCATCGTGGTGTGCTTATAGGTGTGGGTGGTGAACGCGTGGTCGCGCATTACCTCGAACAGTTGCTCCGTGGGATCGGCGCTGTTCTTGTTGTACTCACCCAGCACCGCGCGGGCCTCGGTCTTGAAATCCTCGTCGCTGTACTGCAGGTGCTGAAAGCGATCGCTTTCGATCTCCAGGATCCGCGCGAGATCATCGCGAGAAAAAGTGGTGTGGTAATTGGTGTAGTCGTCGGTGGTGTACGCGTTCGATCGCGCGCCGGCGTTGGTGAGCACTTCCTGGTACCGCTCGGGCGGAAAACGCTCCGTGCCGCGAAACATCATGTGCTCGAAGAAGTGCGCGAAGCCCGTCTTTCCCGGCTCGATCTCGTTGCGCGATCCGGTCTGGACGGGAATCTGCAGCGACACAACGTCCGGCATGCCCGTCGGGACGACGATCACCCGAAGGCGATTCGCGAGCTGATGCTCGGAGATCGGGAAGGGGAGGATGCGGGTTGGAGTCATGTCGTTAAAATAGTGTGGTTGGCGGGGGTAGCCGCCAACCCCTTGTGCCGGACGCGAAGGACGGATATTGGTCCCCCTATGTTAGCTATTGATCTCCGTGGCCAGAGGGCCTTGGTCGCCGGCGTCGCCGACGACGGAGGTTATGGGTTTGCGATTGCAAAGTCGCTCGCCGAGGCGGGGGCGTCGGTGATTGTCGGAACGTGGCCGCCGGCGCTGAATATTTTCCTGAACCTGCTCGAG
>JANWIF010000028.1 GCA_025450035.1 Gemmatimonadaceae bacterium | reverse complement strand
GATCGCCAGTTTATCGAGGTGGAGACACCGGTGCTGCAGCCGCTGTACGGTGGTGCAGCGGCGCGTCCGTTCGTCACGCACCATCAGGCGCTCGACATGACGCTCTACCTGCGCATTGCCGACGAGCTGTACCTCAAGCGTTTGATTGTCGGCGGTCTCGAGAAGGTGTACGAGATCGGGCACGACTTCCGCAATGAGGGAATCGATCGCACGCACAACCCCGAGTTCACGATGCTGGAGTTCTACCAGGCGTACGCGGACTACGAGGAGATGATGACGGTGGTCGAGTCGCTGCTCACCGCGGCGGCGGACACGGTGCGATCGTCGGCGGGAATGGCGGACCGCGTGCCGGTGTTTGCGCCCCCGTTCGGCCGCATCGAGTGGGTGCCGGCGCTCAACACCGCACTCGGCGCCGATGTGCTGTCGATGGACGACGCAGCGCTTCACGCCGCCGCCGAGCACGTGGGCGTGCAACACGCGTCCACACTCAGCCGTCCCAAGTTGATGGATGAGTTGTTCCAGGCACTGGTCGAGCCAACACTCCTGTCGCCGACGTTCGTCGTGGACTACCCGCGCGAGCTCTCGCCGTTGGCCAAGCCCAAGCGGGGGAATCCCGTGCTTGCCGAACGGTTCGAGCTCTTCGGCGGCGGTCGCGAAATGGCTAACGCGTTCAGCGAGCTGAACGACCCTATCGACCAACGCGCGCGGTTCGAGGCGCAGGCGCGATTGCGGGCGGCCGGTGATCTCGAGGCGAGCGGTGTGGACGAGGATTATCTTCGCGCTATGGAGTATGGCATGCCGCCCATGGGCGGTGTGGGCATCGGCATCGATCGGTTGTTCATGTACCTCACGGGCACACCGCACGTGCGCGACGTGATTCTCTTTCCTACCATGCGACCCGAATGAGCCGCCTCGAGTTGGAGATTGCCTGGCGCTATCTGCGCAGCCGCGGCGGTTCGCGTCTCTTCTCCTTTATCAGTGTCATCGCCATCGGCGGCGTGTTAGTCGGGGTGAGCGCGCTCATCGTCATCAACGGGGTGATGACGGGAATGCAGACCGATCTGCGCGACAAGATTCTCGTGGGCAGTCCCGATCTTCGCGTGCTCACGTTCGGCGACGATCTCAAGATGCCGGACTGGCAAAGCACGTTAGCCAAGGTGCTGAAGCAACCCGGCATCGTGGCGGCCGCCCCGTTCGTGTTGACGCAGGGACTCGCCTCGGCGGGCCACGATTATCCCGAGGGCGTATTTGTCGAGGGAATCGAGCCCGCGACGACCGGCGTGCCGCAAGTGACCACGATCCGCCAGACGGCCAAGCAGGGCGACTTCCGCTTCGCGAGTGAAGACGGTACCGGCCATGGCGCGGTGATCGGGCAGAAGTTAGCCGAACGTTTGGACCTCAACCTGGGCGACCGGCTCACGCTCATCTCGCCGGCGGGAATGAAGTTCAATGCGGCGGTCGGCGCCATCGTGCCGCGCGTGTATACGTTCGAGGTGACAGGTATTTTCGAGACCGGAATGTACGAGTACGACAACTCATACATCTATATCTCACTCGATGTGGCGCGCGAGTATGCGGGTCTGGGAAGCGCGGTGACGGGCATCGAAGCGCGCACCACGTCTCGCTACGAGGCGAATGCCATAGGTCAAAAAGTTGTCGCGGTGCTTGGTTATCCGTATCGCGTCGTCGATTGGCAGGAGTTGAACTCGGGGCTGTTTCACGCGCTCAAGCTCGAGAAGCTGGCGATGGGACTGATCCTGTTGCTCATCGTCATCGTGGCCGCGTTCAACATCGTGAGCACGCTCACCATGGTTGTGACCGACAAGACGCGCGAGATCGGAATTCTCAAGGCGATGGGGCTTCGGTCGAGAGCCGTGCTTCGGATCTTCCTGATGCAGGGGCTGGTAATCGGCGTGGTGGGGACGGGGCTGGGTCTCATTCTCGGAGTGAGCGTCGGGATCGCGATCGATCGCGGCAAGCTCATCGCCCTCGATCCGGGAGTATATTTCATCGACCATCTTCCTGTGTCAATTCAACCGTTGGATGTGCTGTGGATCGTACTGGCGAGCGTCGTGATCGCGACTCTGGCGACGTTGTATCCGTCGCTGCAGGCTGCCGGTCTCTACCCAGTGGAGGCGATTCGCCACGAATGAGCATCATCGAGGCGCGGGACCTGGCGAAATCGTACGTCGGCGGCGATGGCGGGTTGATCCACGTACTGGAGGGGGTAGACCTCGAGGTCCGGCGCGGCGAAATGGTGGCGGTGGTCGGGACGAGCGGCGCCGGCAAGAGCACGCTACTGCACCTGCTGGGCGCGCTCGATCGTCCGTCGCGGGGGTCCGTGGTACTCGACGGGGAACCGTTGGACGGGTTGGGCGATGAGGCGTTGGCGCGAATTCGCAATCGGAAGGTGGGATTTGTGTTCCAGTTCCATCACCTCCTCCGCGAATTCTCGGCGTTGGAGAACGTCATGATGCCGTTGCGGATTAGTGGGTGGGACCAGCGTCGCGCGCGCGCGCGTGCGGAAGAGTTGCTATCGCGGGTTGGGCTGAGTGAGCGGATGACGCATCGGCCGTCGGAATTGTCGGGGGGTGAGCAGCAACGTACCGCTGTGGCGCGCGCGTTGGCGATCGATCCCAAGGTCGTTCTCGCCGACGAGCCGTCGGGGAATCTGGACAACATCAATGCCGAGCGGCTGCACGAGCAGTTCGTGCAGCTCGTCCGGGAACTCGAGATCGCGATGGTCGTTGTGACTCACAATCGCGCGCTGGCGGCGCGCGCTGATCGCACACTGCTGCTGGATGGCGGCAAGCTGCGCGAGACCGATGTCCGAGAGGTCGTAGCCTGATGTTGTGCGATAGCTGCAAGGAGCGCGATTCGGTGGTGACGCTCACGCGGTCGAGTGCCGACGGCGTGGTGACCGAAGAGCATCTGTGCGAGAAGTGTGCGGGAGAGCGTGGGATCGAGACACATCTCACTCAGCCGAAGCAGCCGCTTACAGACTTCATCCAGTCGCTTCACAAGCAATTGCCCGCGTCGCAGCACGATAACGCGCGGTGCAGCTTCTGCTCTGGCACGTTGCGTGACTTCCGGAACAGCGGTCGCCTGGGGTGCCCGTACTGCTACAGCACCTTCGAGGCGAGTCTGCGCGACCTGCTGCGGCGCGTGCATGGGAACTCGAAGCATCTCGGCAAGCGCTATCAGGCGCCGCAGCCCGCGTTGGCCGAAGGGGCGACGGTGCTCGCCGAGTTGCGGGGCAGGCTGCGCCGCGCAGTGGAGCAAGAGCTGTTCGAAGAGGCGGCGCGCCTGCGCGACCAGATCAAGGTGTTGGAATGACGCTCGATCTGTCGCTCCTTCCGGACGGCGGCGTGAGTTGGCTTGACGCATCGGGTGACCATGCGGCCATCGTGCTGTCTACGCGCATTCGGTTGGCGCGAAACCTGGAAGGTTTTGCGTTTCCGGGGCGGGCGCGCGACGGGGAGCGGCTGCGCGTGCTGTCCCGCGTTCGTGAGGCGATCGACGCCGCTCCCAGTCTGCAGCACACGTTGCTGGTGCGCGTGGACGATCTGCCGGCGGAAGAGCGGTTGTTGCTGCACGAGCGTCACCTGGTGAGTCGGGAACTAGCCGGGTTGGACCCGCAACATCCGGTACGGAGCGGCGCGGCTGTGTTTCTCGGTGACGGTACAGGCGTCATGGTAAATGAAGAGGATCACCTGCGGTTACAGACGCTGCGCTCCGGTTTCGCGTTGTCGGAAGCGTATGCCACGCTCGAGCGGATCGACGACGAGCTGGGTGTGACGATCCCTTTCGCGTATCACCAGGAGTTCGGGTTTCTGACTTCGTGTCCGACGAACACGGGCACCGGCATGCGAGCATCGGTGATGATCCACCTGCCGGGATTGGTTCTGACGAAAGAGATTCCCAAGACGCTGGCGGGACTTCAGCAAATGGGATTGACGTATCGAGGATTGTACGGTGAGGGGAGTGAAGTCGTCGGAAATTTCTTTCAGATTTCCAACCAGACGACGTTGGGACGGTCGGAGGAAGAGATCATCGACCAGTTGATGTACGTGCTGCGGTCGGTGATTTCACGCGAAGAGGATGCACGCCGGGTCTTGCTTCGCGACGCCGGTTATATTATTGAGGACAAGCTCTGGCGAGCTTATGGCACCCTCCGGTACGCCCGAAGCCTCACGTTTGAAGAGGCGATGAATTACCTCAGTGGCGTACGACTGGCCGTGGGATTGAAACTGATCACCGGCCTGAGTGTATACACCCTTAACAAGCTCCTGATTTTTTCCCAATCTGCGCACCTGGCACAGGCCGAGGGGAGAGCGCTCACTGAGAGTGAGGCGAGCCTCGTCCGCGCACGATATGTGCGACAGTTGCTTGCAGATGAGGCAGGAACGAACGGGTGATCCGACGAAGGGTCTTCCGGCACTGAGGGACCTATGAACGGCTACAACTTCACTGAGCGTGTGCGGAAAGTCCTCGCGATGGCGCGCGAGGAAGCGGCACGTCTCCACCACGAGTACGTGGGGACGGAGCACATACTGCTCGGCCTCATCCGTGAGGGTGAGGGGGTTGCTGCGGCCGTTCTCCAGAATTTGAGCGTGGATCTCGACGAGATTCAGCAGAAGATCGAGGAGACGGTCAAGAAAGGGAAAGCAGCGCAAACCACCGGGCCTGATCTGCCGTACACGTCACGGGCCAAGAAAGTGCTCGAACTCGCCATGAGCGAGGCGCGGGAGTTAAACCACAGCTATGTGGGGACGGAGCATCTCCTGCTTGGATTGTTGCGGGAAGAGAAGGGAATCGCCGCGCAGGTGCTTACCGACACGGGGGTGAACCTCGAGGCGGCGCGTGCGGAAACGTTACGCCTGCTTGGTACAGAAATGCCCGCCGGGGGCGCCACCGCCCAGGCTGGCAGCCCGCCCGCTCCGCAGCAGGCCAAGGGGGAAAAGAAGTCCAAGACGCCGGCGCTTGACCACTTCTGCCGCGATCTAACGCAGCTCGCCGCTGAAGGGCAGTTGGATCCGACCATTGGCCGGGCCAAAGAGATTCAGCGCGTGATGGAGGTGCTGACGCGCCGAAAGAAGAACAACCCGGTGCTCATCGGCGAGCCGGGCGTGGGCAAGACGGCGATCGTGGAGGGTCTGGCACAGCTGATCGCTAACGGTGAGTGCCCCGAGTCGCTGCGCGAGCATCGCGTGCTTGCGTTGGACATGGCGGCGGTGATCGCCGGCACGAAGTATCGGGGCCAGTTCGAGGAGCGGCTCAAAGCGGTCATGAACGAGATCGCCCAGAACAAGAACATCATTCTGTTCATCGACGAGCTCCACACGCTGGTGGGCGCGGGCGCGGCCGAAGGTGCGATCGACGCCAGCAACATGCTCAAGCCGGCGCTTGCCCGCGGCGAGCTGCAGTGTGTGGGGGCGTCGACGCTCAACGAATATCGCAAGTACATCGAGAAGGACGGCGCGCTCGAGCGGCGCTTCCAGACCGTGATCGTCGATCCGCCGTCGGTGGATGAGACGGTCGAGATCCTGCGCGGCCTGCGCAAAAAGTACGAGGACCATCATCACGTGACCATCCCCGACACGACGCTGGTCATCGCGTCGAAATTGTCGGAGCGGTATATCACCGACCGGTTTCTGCCGGACAAGGCGATCGACGTGATCGACGAAGCCGGAGCCCGGGCGCGTCTGGCCGCGCAAGCGCCGCCGCCGGAAGTGGCGGAGCTCAAGGCCAAGCTCGAGGAAGTAAACGTCGAGAAGGAAGCCGCGGTCCGCGATCAGAACTTCGAGCGCGCAGCCGCGTTGCGCGACAAGGAGCGGGAGCTGCAGAGCGACATCCGCCGTAAGGCGGAGGAGTGGGAGAAGCACCGGCAGTCGTTCCGCCCAGTGTTAGGCGAAGAGGAGATCTCCTTCATCGTCAGCCGTTGGACGGGCATTCCGGTGACGCGCCTGCAGGAGGCCGAGAGCGCACGGCTCCTCCGCATGGAAGAGGAGGTTCACGAGTCCGTGGTGGGGCAAGACGAGGCGATCCATGCGCTGTCGCGGTCCATCCGGCGCAGCCGTGCCGGCCTCAAGGATCCGGCACGCCCGATCGGGTCGTTCATTTTCTCCGGGCCCACGGGCGTTGGGAAAACGGAATTGGCGCGCGCGCTGGCAAAATTCCTCTTCGCCGACCCCTCGGCGCTCATTCGCGTCGACATGAGCGAGTACATGGAGAAGTTCTCCGTAAGCCGCCTTATCGGCGCGCCTCCGGGTTACGTGGGATACGAGGATTCGGGCACACTCACCAAAGCCGTGCGCCGCAAACCGTATAGCGTGGTGCTGCTCGACGAGATCGAGAAGGCCCACCCCGATGTGTTCAACATCCTGCTGCAGGTGCTCGATGAGGGACATCTGACGGACAATTACGGGCGTGTGATCGACTTCAAGAACACGGTCGTGATCATGACGTCGAACGTCGGCGCCCGGGACATCACGAAGAGCAAGGGGCTTGGCTTCGCGGCGCCTGATGACCGGGAGAACTTCGACCGGATTCAGGAGAAGGTGAAAGAGGAGATCCAGCGAACCTTCAACCCGGAATTCCTCAACCGGTTGGATGACGTCATCGTCTTTCATCCGCTCACCAAGGAGCACATCGCGCGGATCGTGGGCATACTGCTCCGCGAGGTACAACTGCGGCTTACGGACGAGGAGCTGACACTCAGGCTCTCGCCGGCCGCAACCGAGTTCTTGAGCACGCATGGCTTTGACGAGCACTTCGGGGCGCGGCCGCTCAAGCGGGCGATTCAGAAATTCGTGGAAGACCCGCTGTCCGAAAAGATCCTTGTGGGCGAATTCGCGAAGGGGGACGAGGTGGAGGTGGATGTCACGGCAGATGGTAGCAAGCTCGAGTTTCGGGTTCTGAGCAAGGCCACCTGATCCCAAAGCCGGACCATAAAGAAACGGCGGGATGCCCTTAATGGGGCATTCCGCCGTTTCGTGTGTATCTTATAGGCCATGTCACGACTTTTTGCCCTCCCGCTCGCCCTCGCATTTGTGAGCGCCGGGGCGCGGGCCCAAGCCCCGGGCCCGTGCGCCACTCCAGATTCCGTGCTCATCCGCGGCAACAGCCGTGTGACGACGTCCACGGTGCTCGCGGATATCGGGATCACAACAGGGGACACACTCAACTTCCGCGTGTTACAACGCGCCATACGCAACCTGTACGCCACTGGACAGTTTGACAACGTCCAGATGTCGTGTCGTATCGAGGAAAACCAAAAGGCCAGCGTGATCTTCACCGTCAGCGAGCGCCCGTTGCTCGGGCACTACTCGGTGGAAGGCGAAAACGTCGTGTCGGAGGGGACGTTACGCGACAAGATCGAACTGCTGTCGGGAAAGCCCCTCGATCCCGCGCTGGTCGCCAAGGCCGTTACGCGAATCGATTCGCTCTACGAGGCGAAGGGGTACTATCTGGCCTCGGTGAAGCCGGAAAGTACCGTGTCCAACGGTTTCACAAACGTCATCTTCAAAATCGACGAGGGGCGGCGGCTCGCGATTTCGGGCGTGGACATCGCCGGCGACAAGCAGCTTCCGGAGAAGGACGTCGTGGCGGCGATGAAGACCAAGCCTGAGGGCTTCTGGTTTTGGCAGAAAGGAGAGTTCGATCAGGAAAAGTTTCAGTCCGACCTGACGGACCAGATTCCCAAGCTGTACACCAGCACCGGGTTCATCGATTTCCAGATTTTGCAGGACACGCTGATCGTCGACAAGAGCAACGGGAAGGCGTTAGTCCAGGTTCACGTGAAGGAAGGTCCGCGATATCGCATTGGCACGTTCGAGGTCGTCGGCAATCGGCACTTCTCCACGACCGACATCGACCGATATTATCCGTTTCATGCGCACACCCCGTCGATCGGCGAGAAGGTGAAAGGGTTGTTCAGTAGCAAGGACACCTCGGATCAGAACCTGTTCGACGCCAACGCGTGGGACGACGCGACGACCAAGCTGCACACCGCGTACGCGAACGAAGGGTACATCTACGCGACGATCCGGCCGGTGGTCGAGCGTGTGATGGGCAAGGACGCGGTGCCCACGGTCAACCTCCGGTGGGAGATCGATGAGAAAACGCCGGCTACGATCAACAGGATCGACATCGCCGGAAACGACTACACGTCGGAGCAGTGCATTCGCGATGCGTTGGTCATCGTTCCGGGAGACGTATTCAGTCAGGATCGTCTCATTCGCAGCTATCAGAACATCCAGAACCTCGGCTTCTTCGACTCGCCACTGCCGCCGCCGGACACGAAGCCGGCCAACGACAAGGGCGACGTAGACGTGATCTTTCACCTGAAGGAGAAGCACACCGGGAGCGTGAACTTCGGCGCATCGGTCGGCGAAGGAACCGGGCTCGGTGGATTCATCGGACTCGATCAGCCGAATTTGTTTGGGCTGTGCAAGCGCGCATCGGTGCAATGGCAGTACGGGAAGTACGTGAATGACTTCCAGCTCAGCTACACCGATCCCGCGGTGCGCCAATCGCGCACGTCGGCGACGGTCACGGCGTACAGCACCTATTCGCGCTACCTCATCGCCGATCTCGGGCAGAGCAAGTCGTCCGGTGGGTCGATGCAGTTCGGTTTTCCGGTGCACGGGTCGCCGTACACGAGGTTGTTCATCTCGTATGGTGCTGAGGCTGTGCGTTTTACCGGTGGATTGGCCAGTCGCGATACGACGGTCGACACCAATCAGCACATTCGCTCGACGATCGGCTTCCAGCTGACGCACGATAACCGGATCGATCTCCCGTTCCCATCGGCGGGTTCGATGCGCACCATTACCGCGCAGTTCAACGGCGGCCCGCTGGGTGGATCCTCCAGCTTCCAGCGCTACACCACCGAGTTGCGTAACTATGCGACGCTCGGCGAGTGGGGTGGCGAGAAGCCGGGATCGCAGGCGATGAAGCTGGTGTTCGGACTCACGGCCCGGGCTGGCATGCTGTTTGGCAACGCGGGACCGTTCTTCTACTCCCAGAAGTTTGCCATGGGAGGTACGCAGTACGGCGAAGAGCTGCGCGGATACGAGGAGTTCTCCATCACCCCGTCCGGCTTCGTCCCGGGCACCAACAGCAACGCCACGGTGCAATCGTTCGGGAATGCCTTTTTCAGCACCACCGCGGAGTTGGGCGTACGCTTCAACTCAATGTTGTACGCGGACCTGTTCTACGACGCAGGCAACGTGTACGACAGCCCGCGCGATTTCGATCCGACACGGTTGTTCCGCGGCGCTGGGTTAGGCGTGGCGATCGTGACGCCGCTCGGTCCGTTGGGGCTCGATTGGGGATATGGATTTGATCGGATCGACTCGTTCGGTCGCCCCGACCCGAAATGGCAACTGCACTTCAAGCTCGGACAAATTTTCTAACCGGAGCCACAATGCGTTCGTTCGTTTGTGCCGCGCTCGGAGCGCTGGCGATCTCGACAGTTATGGCTGGAGCTGCGGTAGCGCAAGGCGGCAGCGTGGCGGCGGCGGCGGGTGGTCTCAAAATCGCCTTCGTGAACTCGCAGAAGATCTTCGCCCAGGTTCCAGGACGGACTGAGGCCGAGGCGCAGATGCAGAAGGAGATGGAGGCGTATCGCGCCGAGGTGCAGAAGATGGGGGACTCGCTGAACGTTATCGTGGCCGCATACAACAAGGCCGAGCCGACGCTGAGCCCCACGGCGAAAGCAGCCCGGCAGAAGGACATTCAGACCAAGGAGAGCCAGTACCAGCAGCGCGTCTCCCAGCTGGAGCAGCAGGCACAGCAGCGTCAGGCGGAGGTAATGCGGCCGATCATGCAGCAGATCAACAAGGTGATCGAGCAGATTCGCGCCGAGGACGGTTACGCCATGGTCTTCGACGCCGGCAATCAGGCTGGCGTTGTGGTCGCGGCCGACTCGACGCTGGACATCACCGACAAGGTGATCGCGCGGCTCAAGACCGCTCCTCCGACGGCCGCGACCCCGCCGAGCCCTGCGCCGCCGACAAAGCCGGCGGGTCCCACCGATAAGCCAACGGGCGCCGCTCGGCCGCAGACGCCAGACACCCAGTAATGCCGTCGGACTCCCAGCGCACGCACTTCGGCGGTGAGAGTCCTTCTCTCACCGCCGAAGCGATAGCGCGTCTGGTGGGTGGTACGGTCCGCGGCGAAGGGACGGCGCGCGTGCGCGGGGTGGCTCCGTTGGATCGCGCCACCAGCGACGACCTGAGTTTTCTGGCGCTGCCGCGATACACAGCGCTCTTCGAGCACACGCGCGCCGGGGTGGTGCTCGTTGCGCCCGAACTGGCCGACGCGCCGAGTGCTGTGGGATCTCGGGTCGTGGTGGCGCAGCCGCTCGAGGCGATGCTGCGCGTGCTGCCGGAGCTGTATCCGGCGCCGCCGCGTGCGACGGGTGTTCATCCGACCGCGATCATCGGCCGCGGCGCGCGACTTGGCCGCAACGTCGCCGTTGGCGCGTACACGGTGATCGGCGATGGCGCACAGTTAGGCGACGACGCGGTGATCGGCGCGCACGTGTCAGTGGGCGCGGGTGTGACGGTGGATGCCGATTGTTGGGTGGCAGATGGCGTGACGCTCTACCCGGGTGCGATGTTGGGGCGCCGCGTGCGGGTCCATGCTGGCGCGCGCCTGGCGTCCGACGGCTTCGGGTATGTGTTCGCGGAGGGCGAGCACCGCAAGATCCCGCACGTGGGGCGGTGCGTGCTGGGCGACGATGTGGAGATCGGCGCCAACTCCACGATCGATCGCGGCAGTGTGGATGACACCGTGATCGGCGCTGGAACCAAGATCGACAATCTGGTGCACGTCGCGCACAACGTGCGCATCGGGCGCCTGTGCCTGATCATGGCGCAGGTGGGCATTGCCGGGTCGGTACACATCGGCGATGGGTGCGTTCTCGCGGGGCAGGTGGGCGTGAGTGGGCACCATACGATTGGCGATGGGGCGCGACTGGCCGCGCAGGCGGGAGTGTTCGGCGACATCCCGGCCGGTGAAACGTGGTCCGGCT
The DNA here is from genome assembly GCA_025450035.1 of Gemmatimonadaceae bacterium. Taxonomy (GTDB): domain Bacteria; phylum Gemmatimonadota; class Gemmatimonadetes; order Gemmatimonadales; family Gemmatimonadaceae; genus JADGGM01. The sequence goes on along the minus strand of JANWIF010000028.1, from coordinate 21,443 downwards.
ATCCCGCGCGTCCGCATAATGAAGCACTGCGCGCGCATGCTGCGCTGTTCAGGTTATCGGGTCTGATACGGCGCATCGAGAAGATGCTCGCGAACGCGGGCGTGTGAGCGACCGGCGCCATTCGATCGCCGCGGAGGTGTCGCTCGACGGGGTCGGGCTGCACTTGGGCGAGCGATGTCGGCTTACCTTCCGTCCCGCCGACGCGAACACGGGCATCGTGTTTCGCCGCATCGATCTTGCGGGACAGCCGCACATCCCGGCGCGTGTGGAGCACGCGGTGCTGAGCGACCGCCGGACGCAATTGGGTTCGGGGGAGTGTTCGCTGCACACGGTGGAGCACGTGCTGGCGGCGGTATCGGCGCACGAGATCGATGATCTGTTCATCGATCTCGATGCATCGGAACCGCCGATTCTGGATGGCAGCGCCGCGCCGTACTTCGAGGCGTTGGCGCGAGCGGGGATTGCCGACCGTCCGGGGACCGTGCAGTATCTCGCCGTAACCAGCCCGCTCAAGGTGACGTGCGGTGAGTCGACGTACGAGGTGTGGCCAGCGCCATCGTTGTCGCTCAAAGTGACGATCGATTTTCCGCACCCGCTGATCGGGCGGCAGACGTACGACATGGCCGTGACGCCGGACGCGTTCGCGCGCGAGCTGGCGCCGGCGCGCACGTTCGGCTTCGTGCGCGAGGTGGAGATGCTGCACCGGATGGGGTTGATTCGCGGCGCATCGACGGCGAACGCGCTGGTGCTGGATGAGACCGGTCTCGTGGACTCGTCATTGCGTTGGGCCGACGAATTTGTGCGTCACAAGACAATGGACTGCGTGGGCGACCTGGCGTTGGCCGGCGCCCGCGTGCGGGCGCGTGTGATCGCGGTGAAGCCAAGTCACCGCGGCACGGTGACGCTCGTGCAGCAGATGGTCACTCGGGCCGACAGGGAAGGAGAGACGCGGATGCTTGGGATCGAGGACATCATGAAGGTGCTGCCCCACCGCTACCCGTTTCTGCTCGTGGATCGTATCCTCGAGATGGACCCGCGGAAGCGGATCGTGGGGATCAAGAACGTCACGATCAACGAGCCGTTTTTTCAGGGGCATTTCCCCGGCCATCCGATCATGCCCGGCGTGCTGATCATCGAGGCGATGGCGCAAGTGGGCGGCATGCTGCTCATGGGCGCGGTCGACGAGCCGGAGAACAAGGTCGTCTACTTCATGTCGCTGGACAACGTGAAGTGGCGCAAACCGGTGAGGCCCGGCGACCAGCTCCGGTTCGAGTTGGCGATGGTGCAGATCCGGGGACGCGTGTGCAAGATGCGCGGCCTGGCCAAGGTGGACGGCGACGTGGTGTGCGAAGCGGACATGGCGGCGATGGTCGTGGATCGATGAGCCGGCGCATCCATCCGTCGGCCGTGGTGTCGCCTGACGCGGAGCTCGGCGACGACGTGTCGGTGGGTCCGGGTGCGGTGATCGGCGAGGACTGTGTGTTAGGCGACGGATGCGTGATTGCCCCGCACGCGGTGCTCGAACACCATGTCCGGTTAGGCGTGGGGGTGAAGATCGGAATCGGGTCGGTGATCGGGGGCGATCCGCAGGACCTCAAGTTCCAGGGCGAAACGACCACGGTGGAGATTGGCGACGGCACGGTGGTGCGCGAGTACACCACGATCAACCGCGGCACCGCGCAGTCGTGGAAAACCACCGTGGGGAAGCAGTGCTTCCTCATGACCTACGTCCATCTGGCGCACGACTGCCATCTGGGCGACGGCGTGATCATCAGCAATGCCACGCAACTGGCGGGGCACGTGACGGTCGAGGATCGGGCGATCATCTCCGGCGTCGTGGCCGTGCACCAATTCGTGCGGATCGGCACCCACAGCTTCGTCGGCGGCGCGTCGCGCGTGCCGAAGGACATTCCGCCATATCTGAAGGCGGTCGGGAATCCGGTAAAGCTCTATGGTCTGAACAGCGTGGGCTTGCAGCGCGCGAACTTCGATCCGGCCGTGTTGCGCGAGCTCAAGCGCGCGTACCGCTTGTTCTTTCGGTCGGAGCTCAACGTGACGCAGGCGTTGGAGCGGGCGCAGCAGGAGTTGGAAATGTTTCCCGAGGTGCGGCATTTCCTGTCGTTCGTGGATGGCAGCGGACGGGGAGTGGTGATGTGAGTCAGGCCACGCGCATTGGCGTCGTCGGCGTCGGGAGCCTCGGCTATCATCACGTACGCCTCCTGCGGGCCATGGACGGGGACGGGGGGGTGGGGTGGGGGGGGGGCGGGGTCGCGCTCGCCGGATTCTACGAGATCGATGCCGCGCGTGCCGCGCGGGTCGCCGCGGAGTTAGGCGTGCACGCTGCGAGCTCGCTCGATGCGCTGCTGGACCAAGTGGATGCGGTGACGATCGTGGTCCCCACGCCGGCCCACTTCGCGGTGGCCAAACGCGCGCTCGAGCGCGGCGTGCACGTGCTGATCGAGAAACCGATCACCTCCACGCTCGAGGAGGCCGACGAGCTGTTGGCCGCGGCGCGGGAGAGCGGCGCCATTGTGCAGACCGGACACGTAGAACGTTTCAACCGCGCCATCCGCGGCGCGTTGCCGTACATCGCCGAGCCGCGTTTCGTCGAGAGTAACCGGCTGGCGCCGTTCAATCCGCGGGGCGCCGAGGTCGCGGTGGTGCTCGATCTGATGATCCATGACATCGATCTGGTGCGCACGCTTGTGGGCGGGCAGGTGACGGAGCTGGCTGCCGCCGGCGTGCCCGTGTTGACGCCGTCGGTGGACATCGCCAATGCGAGGCTGCGTTTCGACACGGGCGCGGTGGCCAACATCACCTCCAGCCGTGTGTCGCGCGACCGGTTCCGCAAGCTTCGCATCTTCCAGCGCAGCGGCTACCTCTCGTTAGACCTGGCCCAGGGCAGCGGGGAATTCTACCGATTGCGCGATGAGCTCGATCTCAGCACCCTCACGAGCGCGCCGCGCCAGCTGGAGGATTTCATGGAGCACGTTTCGCTCGATGCGCCGGAGGGCGAGCCCCTGCGGTTGGAATTCGAGAGTTTTGTCGCGGCCGTGCAGGGGCGGCATCCGGTGCTGGTGAGCGGCGAGGATGGGCGGGAGGCGCTCGCGCTGGCGCTCCGTATCATGCGCGCCATCGAGACCTCGCTCCCGTCGCTGGCGGGGCTGCCCGGTGCGTGAGGTGTTGTTCGTCGCCGGCGAGACGTCCGGCGACTGGCATGCGTCCGGAGTTGCCGCCGCGCTGCGCGAGCGCGCACCGCGCGTAGCCCTGGTAGGTGTCGGCGGGTCGCGCATGGAGCGGGCGGGGGTGACCCTGCTCGAACACACGGACCGGTTGGCGGTGATGGGCTTCGTGGAAGTCCTGAAGCACGTGCCGCGCCACTACGCGCTGCTCTCGTCGCTTCGGCACCGGCTTCGCTCGGGCGTCGTGGGACTGGTCGTGTTGGTGGACTATCCCGGTTTCAACCTGAAGGTGGCGGCGGCCGCGCGCGCGGCCGGCGTGCCGGTGTTGTATTACATCACCCCGCAGGTGTGGGCGTGGGGCGCCGGCCGGCTGCGCGAGATGGCGCGGACCGTCACCCGGGCGGCGGTAATTCTGCCGTTCGAGGAGCCGCTGCTTCGGACACACGGCGTGGATGCGACGTTCGTTGGGCATCCGCTGCTCGACCACACGGCCGGCGCGATGCCCTCGCGCGCGGGCGCCCGTCGCTCGTTAGGCATAGCGGACGATGCGCCGGTGTTGGCGCTGTTCCCGGGGAGCCGCAACCAGGAGATCGCGCGGCATCTCGATCGCTTCGTGGCGACCGCGCGCCTGCTCGAGGGACGCGTCCCGGGGTTGCGCGTTCTGGTGAGCGGCGCGCCGGGCATCACGCTCGACGCGGCGCGGTCACACTATCCGCTGGTGCGCGAGTCATCGTTCCGCGTGTGGCGCGCCGCCGATGCGGCGCTCTCCAAGAGCGGCACGTCCACACTCGAGGCCGCCGTCGCGGGATGCCCGCTCGTGGTGGCGTATCGCACCGGCGCCGTGAGCTACGCGATCGCGCGCCGCGTGGTCACCATCCCGCGTATCGGATTGGTGAACGTGGTGGCCGGCGAAACAGTCGCGCCAGAGTTCCTCCAGGACGCCGCGCGGCCGGACGCGATGGCCGACGCGCTCGCGCCATTGCTGCGCGCTTCGAGCCCGGAGCGGCAGGCGCAGCTGGCGGGACTCGAACGGGTACGTGCGAAACTGGGCTCCCCGGGTGCGGCCGGTCGCGTGGCCGACATGGCGTTGGAGCTCCTGCGATGACGGCGGAGGCGTCCCAGGAGCGGGGCCGCGCGCGGCGGCTGACGTGGCTCGCGAGCGTGGGAGGCGTTGGGCTGCGCGTGCTGGCGAGCACGTGGCGTGTGCGGTGGCTGAATCGCGCGCCGCTGCAGGCGATGCGTGATGCGGGCCATCCGGTGATCCTCGTCCTGTGGCACGGCGATCTCCTCCCGCTTCTCTGGTTCTTTCGGCGTCAAGCCATCGCCATCCTGATCAGCGAACACGGGGACGGCGAAGTCGTGGCCCGGGCCGCCTTATCGTTAGGCAACCGGACTGTCCGGGGTTCCACGACGCGCGGCGGCAATCGCGCGATCCTCGCTCTCTGTCGCATACTCGACGCGGGCGGTGATGTGGCATTCACGCCGGACGGGCCGCGCGGGCCCGCGCGCGAGTTCGCGCCCGGTGCGCTGATCGCGTCCCAGCGGACGGGCGTGCCGATCGTTGCGTTAGGCGTGGCGGTGACGCGCGGATGGCGGCTCAGCAGTTGGGATGCGTTTCTGATTCCCAAACCGTTCGCGCGTGTCACGATCGCGGTGGGCGACCCGGTCGCGGCGAACGCGGCCACGGCCCGTGAGGCAGCGGCACTGGCGCCGCGCTTCACCGCGCTGTTGAACGATACCGGGGCGGTCGCCGCTCGTGCATAGCCGCGGCGCAGTCGAACGCGTGTGGTACGGTGGGGATGCGCTCGCCGGTATGGTGCGCGCCGCGCTCTCGCCGGTCGCGCTCCTCTATGGCGGCGGCGTCGCGCTGCGGGGCGCACTCTACGACGCGGGACTGTTGCGCGCGAGCGATCTCGCGGTGCCGGCCGTGAGCGTGGGGAACCTGACCGTCGGCGGCACCGGAAAGACGCCGGCCGCGGCATGGTTCGCTGCCCAACTTGCGGCCCGCGGTGCTCGCCCCGCCATCGTGCTGCGCGGATACGGAACGGATGAGCCACTCGTCCATGGTGAGTTGAATCCCGGCATTCCGGTGATTGTGTCTGCCGATCGTGTGGCCGGTGTGGCGCGCGCGGCCGCTGGCGGTGCGGACGTGGCTGTGCTCGACGACGCGTTTCAGCATCGGCGCGCGCGGCGTGATGTTGACGTGGTGGTCGTGAGCGCGGACCGATGGGTCGCCGGCGCGCCGCGGCGGCTGCTCCCGGCCGGCCCGTGGCGCGAGCCGTTGAGTGCGCTACGCAGAGGAACGCTGGCACTCGTCACCCGCCGTGCCGTATCGCGCGACGTCGCCGATACTGTCGCCGTCGAGCTTGTCAGGCGCGCGCCACACGTGCCCGTGGCCGTCGCCGCGCTCGCCTTGGGCGAGCTCCGGCGTGTCGATGGAAACGAACGACAGCCGCTCGCCGCGCTGCGCGGTGCGCGCGTGTTCGTCGTCGCCGGGATCGGCGACCCGCGTGGGTTGGGCGCGCAACTGCAGGCTGCCGGCGCCACGGTGATCATGCGCGCCTTCGGCGATCATCACGACTTCACCGCGCGCGACGTCGCGACCGTTGTGAGCGAGGCGGCCCGTGTCGTCTGGATTGTGTGCACACTCAAGGACGCGGTAAAGCTCCGTCCCCAATGGACTCGCGCCTTGCCGCCGTTGTGGTATGTTTCCCAGCAGTTCGTTGTCGAGTCCGGAGAGCCGGCCGTGCAGGCGGTGCTCGGCTCGCTCCTCGACGCCCGATACGATCATCCCGCGCGGACCGCTCGTACGGTCCACAAGCCTCCCACCGACTCATGACCACCGATCTCAGACTCTCTACCGACAAGATCGTCAAGCCCGACAAGGACCGCTTCCTGAACGAGGACAATCCGTTCGAGGATATGATGTCGCGCTTCGATCGCGCCGCCGACCTGCTGGATCTGGAACCTGGCCTGATCAAGATCCTTCGACATTCCGAAAAAGAAATAACGCTGTCGATCCCCGTGCTGCTGGATAACGGCGAGATCGAGGTGTTTACGGGCTACCGCGTGTTGCACAACACGTCCCGCGGTCCGGCCAAAGGTGGCATCCGCTTCGATCCGAATGTCAATCTCGACGAAGTGAAAGCGTTGGCCGCCTGGATGACCTGGAAGTGCGGCGTTGTGAATATCCCGTTCGGCGGCGCGAAGGGCGGAGTGATCTGCGATCCGCTCAAATTGAGCGCGGCCGAGCTCGAGCGCATCACGCGGCGATACACGGCCGGGCTCATTCACGTGTTAGGACCGGATTCCGATGTCCCCGCTCCCGACGTGAATACGAACGAGCGGGTGATGGCATGGGTGATGGATACCTACTCCATGCACGTTGGACATACGGTGACGGCGGTGGTGACGGGGAAGCCGGTCGAGATGGGCGGATCGTTAGGGCGGCGGGAGGCGACCGGGCGCGGATGTATGCTCGTCACCCTCGCCGCACTCGAGCATCTGGGGATGCGGGTGGGTGGTGCGACGGTAGCGGTGCAGGGATTCGGCAACGTGGGGTCGGTGGCTGCTCAGCTCCTGCAACAGCAGGGATGCAAGGTCGTGGCGATCGGGGACCGGTCGGGCGCGCTTCACAACACCGCCGGGATCGACGTGAACGATGCGATCGCCTACGTGAAGAAGAATCGATCGCTCGAAGGCTACAACAAGGGTGACTCCATCACGAACGACGAGTTGCTCACGTTGGACGTTGACGTGCTCGTGCCCGCGGCTCTCGAAAACGTGATCACGCGGAAGAACGCTGCGAAGATCCAAGCCCGGTTGATCTGCGAAGGTGCGAACGGGCCCACCACCGCTCCGGCGGACGCGATTTTGGACGAGAAGGGCGTGTTCGTGATTCCGGACATTCTTGCCAACGCCGGCGGTGTCACCGTTTCGTACTTCGAGTGGGTGCAGGACCGCGGCGGGTATTTCTGGACCGAGGCGTTGGTAAACGAACGGCTGCAGCAGATCATGCAGAACAGTTTCGCGGCCGTGCTCGATCTTTCGCGGCGGCACAAGGTGAACATGCGCACGGCGGCATACATGCTGTCCATCTCGCGGGTCGCGGCGGTGCACCGGTTGCGGGGCATCTACGCCTAGCGTGCGCGTGAGCGCAATGCCGTACGCGCGCGCGGCGTAGTCCGTCCACCAACGAGGCGGGTTCGTGCGCTTCCTGATCGTCGCCGTGGGACGGCCGCGGGATCGTCATCTGGCGGCGGTTGTGGAGGAGTACGAGCGGCGCGCGGCTCGCTACTGGCCGTTGGAATCGCGTGAGGTGCGTGAGGAGCCGGCGCGCGGCAGGGAAGCTGACGACGTGCGCGCGCGCGAAGGCGAGCGCGTGCTCGCCGTGCTGGGTACCGGCGTGACGCCGGTCGCGTGCGATGCCGAGGGAACCCTGATGCGGTCGGCGGAGTTCGCGGAATGGATGCGTGACCGACGGGAACGCGCGGGACGCGACGTGGCGTTCGTGATAGGCGGGGCGTTTGGACTCGGGCCGGCGGTGCTGGAGCGATCGCGGTTTCGACTCGCCCTTGCTCGTTGGACGTTGCCGCACGAGATGGCACGGCTGGTTCTCGCGGAACAACTCTATCGCGCCGGCACGATCGGGCGCGGCGAACCGTATCACAAGTGAATCCTCGTCTTCTTCGGTACAGGTCATCGTCGCGTCATCGGGCGCGATGTCCCGGCCCCCCCCCCTCCGCCGGGCGCGCGTGAGCGAGCCGCGCGTGGTCTCGACGCCGGTGGCGTTGCCTAACGCTGCACGACGCGCGGCAGAGGGCGGTACCGCCGCCCCGTGGTACGTGCCCGTGCCCCGCGGCGGCGCCGAGTGGCGCGCGCGCGTGGCGGCGGTGCGTGAGGAATTCGCGGGGCGGGGACGCGGATGGGCCGAGGTGCTGGCGCCCGCCTTTGCCGCGTCCGGTGCGGCGGCGGCGCGATTGGCGCGGGCGGCGAGCGGAACAGGGATCGTCGTCACGACAGGACAGCAACCGGGCCTGTTCGGCGGACCGGTCTATACGTGGAGCAAGGCCCTGAGCGCGATCGCGCTGGCCGATGCGATCGAGGACGCCACCGACATTCCCACGGTGCCCGTATACTGGGCCGCCACGTACGATGCCGACTTCGCGGAGGCGGGCGTGACGCACGTGGCGGCGGATGGGCGCGTCCTGACGCTCAAGTCCCAAGCTCCTGCGATCTCCGGGCGCGGGATGCGCGACACACCACTTGGCGACGTGCGCGCGCTCTTCGAGTCCCTGGCCAGCACCGCCGGCGCCGCCGCGGCACCGCAGGTACTCGATCTGGTGCGTCAGGCATACCGGCCCGGCGAAACCGTGGGCGGCGCCTTCGTCACGCTCCTGCGGGCGCTGCTCGAGCCGTTAGGCATGCCGGTGCTGGACGCGGGCCACCCGGCCGTCCTTGCCGCCCAACGGCCGCTCCTGCTGCGCGCGCTGGGGGAGGCGCCGGTGGTGGATGCGGCGCTCCGCGCGCGCGATCAGGCGCTGCGCGACAGCGGATCGGAGCCGCAGGTCGCGTACGTTCCCACGTTGTCCCTGGTATTCGCATCGGGAACGGGAGAACGGCAGCGCATTCGCATTGGCGCCGCGCCCGATGGAGCGGCGGCGCTGGAACCCAACGTGCTGCTCCGTCCCGTGTCCGAGCGGGCGATTCTGCCCACGGCTGCGTATGTCGCCGGCCCCGGTGAGCTGGCGTACTTCGCGCAGTCGACGGCGGTGGCGGACGCGCTGCGGGTGTCAAGGCCGCTCGCGGTGCCGCGATGGTCGGGGGTGATCATCGAGCCGCACGTGCAGCGCATTCTCGATCGGTACGATCTTGGCCTGGACGACCTGCGCGATCCGCATGCCGCACTTGGCCGGCTGGTGCGCGCGCGAGTGCCGCTGGGTGTGCGTAGCGCGCTCGACCACTATCGTGCCGCGCTCGAGGAAGCGGCGTCGCGGCTGAGCGATGCGGTCGCGCAGGGTACGCCGCCGCTGGTGTCGCCGGGCGTGGTGGATGGCGTCCGGCACAACATCGGACATCGGCTCGATCGTCTGGGGCGGCGAGTGCTGGCGGCGACCAAGCGCCGCGAGATGGAGTTGGCGCATCACATCGCGGTGGCCCGGGCGTCATTGTTTCCGTTAGACCAGCCGCAGGAACGGATGTTGAACCTCATGCCGATGCTGGCGCGTCACGGGATGCCGCTCCTTGACGCGATGCTGGATCGCGCGCGCGCACACGTGGATTCGTTAGGCTTACCATCGGCGGGCAGGGCAACCGCATCGCAGCAGGCCGGTGGCGGTCGCTGACCCGGCGCGCCGCCGCCCGCCCGAGCGCACCGGCCGCGCGGCGGTGTTGGTGGCCGCCGGTATTCTGCTGAGCCGGATCTTCGGTCTCATTAGGCAGCGCTTCCTGGGACACTACCTGGGACTGGGCGATGCGGCGGACGCCTTCAACGCCGCCTTCAAGATTCCCAACGTGTTGCAGAACCTGTTCGGCGAAGGCGTACTGTCGGCGTCGTTCATTCCGGTGTACGCGCGGCTCCTCGCCGAGGGGGAAGAGGAGGAGGCGGAACGCGTGGCCGGCGCGGTGGCCGCGCTGCTCGCCGTTACCACGGCGATCATCGTCCTGGTCGGTGTGTTAGGCACGCCGTGGCTCATCGCGGTCATCGCTCCCGGATTTGCGGGCGCCAAGCGCGAGCTCACGATCCAGCTGGTGCGCATTTTCTTTCCGGGCGCGGGGGTGCTGGTGCTCTCGGCGTGGTGCCTGGGCGTGCTCAACAGCCACCGGCGCTTCTTCATCTCGTATACCGCGCCCGTCGCCTGGAATCTGGCGATCATCGGCACGCTCATCGCGTTCGGCGGGCACACGGCCGCGGCGCCGCTCGCCGTCGCGGCCGCGTGGGGGTCGTTGGCCGGGAGCGCGTTGCAGATGCTCGTCCAACTGCCCACGGTGATGACGCTGCTCCGCCGGTTCCGGCCGTCGTTGGGGGTGGCGAGCGCGAACGTGCGCACGGTGATCCGCACCTTCGGCCCCGTGTTCGTGGGGCGCGGCGTGGTACAGATCAGCGCGTACGTCGACGTGGTGTTGGCCAGCCTCCTGCCGACGGGCGCCGTCGCCGGCCTCACGTACGCGCAGACGCTCTACGTCCTGCCGGTGAGCCTCTTCGGGATGTCCGTGTCCGCGGCCGAACTGCCGGCGATGTCCAGTGCGTTAGGCGACGAGGCCGAAGTCGGCGAGTTCCTGCGCGCGCGACTCGACGCGGGGCTGCGGCGCATCGCGTTTCTCGTGGTGCCCTCGGCGGTGGCGTTTCTTGCGTTAGGCGACGTGTTGGCGGGGGCGCTGTTCCAGACCGGACGGTTCACGCGCGCCGATACGGTCTATGTGTGGGGCATCCTCGCCGGCTCGGCCGTCGGGCTGCTCGCCTCCACCCTGGGACGGCTGTATTCGTCGGCCTATTACGCGCTCCGCGATACCAAGACCCCCCTGCGGTACGCCGTGGTGCGCGTGGTGCTTACCACGGCGCTGGGCGCGCTCGCCGCGCTGCTGCTACCGCCGCTGCTGTCGCTCGATCTCAAGTGGGGCGCGGCCGGCCTCACCGCCTCGGCCGGCGTCGCGGCGTGGGTGGAATTCAGCCTCCTGCGGCGCACGCTCAACCGGCGCATCGGCCACACCGGCGTCCCGGCGGCCTTCCTGGCGAAACTGTGGCTTGCTGCGCTCGCGGCCGCCGCGGCGGCTTGGGGCGTAAAGCTGCTGCTCGGCGTGGCACACCCGATCGTCCTGGCCGCCGCCGCGATCGCGCCCTTCGGCGTCGTGTACTTCGGACTGACGACGCTCCTGGCGGTCCCCGAGTCGCGCACCGTGTTGGCCGCGATCATACGCCGGCGCTGAATCGGGACGGGCCCGCTCGACCGGGTTATGTTTTACACAGCGGAGGCCGCGCGCCGGCCACGCCACGTGCCCATGACTGAATCCTCGCCGCCTCCTCCCACGCCTCCGCGCGCGCCCGATTCGCTCGCGCTCAAGGTCGCACATCTGCCCGATTCGCCCGGCGTCTACCTGTGGAAAGACGCCGAGGGTCGCGTGCTGTACGTAGGCAAGGCGAAGCGGTTGCGCGCGCGCGTGCGCAACTATCTCTCCGGCGACCATTGGGAAAGCGTCAAGACGCGCGCGCTCATGCGACAGGCGGCCGATGTGGAGACCATCGTGGTGCCGTCGGAGGCGCACGCGCTGATTCTCGAGAACAACCTGATCAAAGAATACCGGCCGCGCTTCAACATCGCGCTGCGTGACGACAAGTCGTATCCGTACATCAAGGTCACCGTGCAGGAGCCATTTCCGCGGCTGTTAGTCACGCGACGTCTCCTCAACGACGGCGCGCGATACTTCGGACCGTATACCGACGTAGGAGCGATGCGCCGCGCACTCAACGTCGTGCGACGGGTTTTCACCGTACGCTCGTGTACCTACGACATGCCGCGCGAAATGCCCGAGCGCCCGTGCCTGGACTATCACATCGGACGGTGCAAGGCGCCGTGCATCTTGGCGCAGTCGGAGGCGGACTACCAGGCGATGATCGATGAGGTGCTCCTCTACCTCGACGGCCGCGCCAATGAAGTGACGCGCCGCGTGCGCGAGCGGATGGACCAGGCTGCGGCCCACCTGGATTTCGAGCGCGCCGCGGAGCTGCGCGACGCGCTTCATCATCTCGAACACCTCGAAGAGCCAACGGTGGTGGTGGAGGTGGAAGGCGGTGATCGCGACGTCATTGGCTACGCACGCGACGGAGACGAGGCGTGCGTGGTAGTGATGCGCATCAGGGGAGGGAAGCTGCTGGCGCGCGAGCAACAGTTCCTCCAGAACGTCGAGGGCGAGTCCGATGCAACGGTGTTGGCCGCGTACCTGGTGCGCGCGTATTTGCCATCCGTCGATCGCGCCGGCGAAGTACTGGTGCCGTTCGAGTTCGATGACCGCGAACTGATCGAGGAATCGCTGGTTGGCACCGCCGTGCGCGTGCCGCAGCGAGGGTCGAGGCGCCAACTCATCGATCTCGCCGAACAGAACGCGCGTCACCTGCTGGAGGAGCAGAAGCTGGCGACGTTCGAGGCGGAAGAGCGGGCAGTCGACCCGGTGTACGAACTGCAGCGCGAGCTGGAACTGAAAACTCTGCCACGCGCACTCGTCTGTTTTGACATCTCCACCGCGCAGGGGACGGATACCGTGGCGTCCGTTGTGTGGTTCGAGAACGGCCGTCCCAAGCGCGCCGAGTACAGGAAGTTCAAGATCAAGACGGTGGAAGGCACCGACGACTTCGCATCGATGCGCGAGGTGGTGACACGATACTTCCAGCGGCGGGTGGAGGAAAAGAAGCCCCTCCCCGAACTGGTCGTGATCGACGGTGGTAAGGGGCAGTTGTCCGCGGCGCGGACCGCGCTCGAGACGCTCGGATTGGGTGGATTGCAGACCGTGAGTCTCGCCAAACGGGACGAAGAGGTTTTCGTTCCTGGCCACGCGGAATCCCTGCGACTCTCTCGGCGTTCGCCGGGCCTGCGATTGCTCCAGCGTGCACGCGATGAGGCGCACCGATTCGCGATCACGTACAACCGACAGCGTCGCGCAATGCGCACCATGACCTCGGAGCTGCTCAAGATTCCCGGCATCGGTCCCCAGCGGCGCCGCTCGCTGCTCCACGCGTTTGGGAGCGTGCAGGGGGTACGTGATGCCAATGAGAGCGACATCGCGCGACTCCCCGGGTTCAGCGTCGCCACGGCGCGGCGCGTACTCGATGCGTTGGGCGGCACGACGGTCGCCCAACCGGAATCGTCAGTCGCACCGGCCGCGGCCGCGGATACGCCCCCCCCCGCGTCAGCCGACGCAGGGAGCGACTCGGCAAACGACACAACTTCCACCACCAACGATTCGTGACCGACTGGACTCTCGAGTGCTCGGCGTGCCCTCACACGGAGCCGGGTACCGCGCTGGCAACGGTGTGCCCCGCATGCGGGCAGCCCTATCTTGTCCGCTATGCGGAATTCCCTGCGTCCCGCCGTGCGCTGCTCGATCGCTGGGACATGTGGCGCTATGCTGCCCTCCTTCCGCTGCGCGACGGGGAAGAGCCAGTGTCGCTCGGCGAAGGCGCCACGCCGTTACTCGAATCGCGCGAGCTGGCGCGTGCGCTTGGGGTGCGCAGACTGTGGATCAAAGACGAGGGCTTGAATCCCACCGGGTCGTTCAAGGCCCGCGGAATGAGCGCCGCGGTGACGCGCGCGAAAGCGATGGGTGTTCCCGGGTTGGTGGTGCCGACGGCGGGAAACGCCGGAGCCGCACTGGCGGCGTACGGTGCGGCGGCCGGCGTCCCGGTCCGGGTCTACGCGCCAGAGAGCACCCCGCGCGGCATTCTCGCTACCATCCGTACGTTAGGCGCGGAGCTGATCACGGTTGCGGGACACATCGGGGACGCGGGCGCCCAGGCGCGCGCCTTCGCGGCCGAGCGCGGATTCTTTGACGTGTCCACGCTGCGCGAGCCCTATCGCATCGAAGGGAAGAAGACGATGGGCATCGAGCTTGCCGAGCAGTTGGGCTGGCGACTGCCCGACGTGATCGTGTATCCGACCGGCGGCGGAACGGGGATGATCGGCATGTGGAAAGCGTTCGCCGAACTACGCGAGATGGGTTGGCTCGATGCACGGAGCTCGTTGCCGCGTATGGTGAGCGCGCAGGCCGATGGGTGTGCGCCGATCGTGCGCGCCTTCGCGCAGCACGCCGATCGCGCGCGTCCGTGGGAGAATCCCACGACGCATGCCAGCGGTCTGCGGGTGCCCGGGCCGTTAGGCGACCGTCTCATTCTGCGTGCGCTGTACGAGAGCAATGGCGCGGCGGGCGCGGCCTCGGAGTCGGCGATCCGCCATGCCACGGCGCGGATTGGCAGGACGACAGGTGTCGATGCCGCGCCCGAGGGAGGATGCGCGCTGGCGGTATGCGAGGCACTCGTCGCGGCGGGCAACATCGCGAGTGACGCGGAGGTGGTGCTGTTCAACACGGGCGGCGGTGTTGGATACCGGGACTAGAGGACGCGGTCCAGTGGGAGCGGTCTTCTCCCCGTACTTGACCCCAGCCCTGATTTTCGACACCAGCCTAGCGTGATTCTTCCCCCCTTGAATAGCTTACCATGCTATGCGTGTTGCAGTGTTGGACCCATTTAGCGGCATTGCCGGCGATATGACGCTTGGTGCGCTCGTCGACGTCGGCTTGGACGCCGACTGGCTTCGCGCGCTGCCGTCGCGCTTGGGTTTGGACGGGGTCACCGTGCGGATCGAGCGCGTGCATCGCTCTTCGGTGGCCTGTACCAAGGTGGACTTCGACATTCCGCCGCAGCCGCACGCGCGGGGGATCGACGAGATTCGCGCGCTTGTGGCGCGCGCCGTGGTTCCCGATGTGGTGCGCGAGCGCGCGGACGCCATATTCCTCGCGATCGCGATGGCGGAAGGTGAGATCCACGGCATCGCGCCGGAGCGCGTGCACCTCCACGAAGTGGGCGCTGTCGATGCGATCCTCGACGTTGTGGGTGTGGTGTGGGGCTTCGAGGGGTTAGGTGTGGAACGCGTGTATTGCGGCAGCATCACGCTGGGCGACGGGAGCGTCAAAACGGCGCACGGTGTATTGCCCGTGCCGGCACCGGCCACGCTCAAACTCCTCGAGGGGCACCCCGTGCGATACGGCCCCGAGGGTGCCGGTGAGTTGGTGACGCCCACGGGCGCGGCACTGGTGCGGGTGTTGTCGTGCGGCGCGCCGCCGGAGACATGGGTGCCCGTGCGCAGCGGGTTCGGGGCGGGCACGAAGGATCCACGCGGACGGCCCAACGCGTTGCGACTCATTCTCGCCGAGGTATCAGCGCGTGAGGGGATGGTCGTGGAACATCTCGTGCAACTCGCCACCGACATCGACGACATGGATGGCGAGCAGCTGGCGGCCGTCGCCGACCGATTGCGCGAGGGCGGAGCGTTGGACGTGGTACTGCTCTCGACATTGATGAAGAAGGGCCGGCCAGGCACGCGCGTGGAGGTGCTCGCGACCCGCGAGCGCGCGGATCAACTCGAGGACATGTTGTTCGCGCACAGCTCGACCATCGGCGTGCGTCGTGCAATGGTCGAGCGGCACGCGCTGCCGCGTGCGGAGCGCACGGTGCACACGCTGGAGCACGACGTGCGGGTGAAGATCGTGACCCTCCCCACCGGCGAACGGCGCGCGAAACCGGAGCACGACGATGTCGCGCGCGTGGCGGCGGAGACGGGTCGTTCGGTGCGCGAGGTTGCGGCATCGGCGCGCGCGGCTGGGGAACGGCTGGTGGAGGAACGGGTATCTCGAACGGCGGCCGACCACGGGTCGCCACACGCTCTCAGAGAGGACAAGTAGATGAACGCTTGGCGCATGGCGGTGAGCTGCGTGCTCGCTGCATCGACGGTTACCGCGGCTGGAGCGGCGGCGCAGCAGAAGAAGTCCGAGTCGAAGGTCGGCGACGACAAGTGCAAGATCGACTTCGGCGCCAACGAACAGGTGCGCGCGGCCTACAACAACGTCACCCTGCTGCAGCTCTCCAACAACAAGCCCGACGACGCGCGGAAGAAAATCAAGAGCGCCGTCTCGACGCTCACCGCCAAGTCGGATTTCGGAAAGGATCAGAACGCAAGAAACTTTGCGTTAGGCGAAGCGCTCGTGGCATGGTACAACCAGCCGGGTGGCACCGCGCCGGCGACGCGCGGCGATCTGGGCTACAGCTCGCAGCCCACCGCGCCGATCGATGTGCTCTCGGCCGCCGACTCCGCGTTCACCGCCGTCGAGACGGCCAATCCGGATTGCGCGGACAATACGTCGGTGTTTCGCCAACAGCCGTGGGCGAAGCTCATCAATCAGGTGGGTCCGCTCCTCGCTGCCAACAACAACGATTCGGCGTCGGTCGTGCTGTCACGCGCGATGACCATCTATCGCGGCTCGCCCTATGACTACTACTTCCAGGGACAGATCGCACAGAAAAAGAACGATTGGGCGGGCGCGGTCACCGCGTTCAGTAAGGCGACCGAGCTGTCCACGCCGGAATTGGCGGCCAAGGATTCGAACGTCAAAGAGGTGAAAGAATTCACCGAGTTCAGCTCGGCGTATTCGCAGCTGCGTTTCGCACAGGGGCTCACCGGTGACCAGCAGAAAGATGCGATGAGGAAAGCTGCCGACATGTACCGCGTGTACATCAAGGACTACCCCGGCGGCGCCAACGCACAGCCGGCGCAAGCCGGACTCACGGCCGCGCTCAAGGCCGCGGGCGACACCGCATCCCTGGCGTCGCTCTGGAAAGACATGAAGGCCAGCCCCACGAAGTACACGGATTCGCAGCTCTATGATGCGGGCACGCAGGCGTTCACCGCCAAGGACTATAGCAGCGCGGTCCAGCTCATGGAGCTTGGCCAACAACAGAATCCGTATCTGCGCGCCGGATTGTTCAACCTGGCCAACGCCTATTGGAAGAACAATCAGTTCGACAAGATGCTTGCCGTGGCCGACACGCTGGCCCAGATCGATCCGAACAACCCGGACAACTACCAGCTGATCGCCATCGCGTACCAAGGCCAGGTCAAGGCGGTCACCGACCCGAAGCAGAAGAAGGCGCTCACCGACTCCATCTCGAAGTACGTCGTTGCGTCGGACAAGCTCCCCGTACGCGTCTCCTTCAGCGAGTTCACGCACGATGGCAGTAAGTACACCTTGAGCGGTACGGTCGAAAACCCCGATGCCAAACCCAAGGCGGCGTCCTTCGTGTTCAAGTTCATCGACAAGTCGGGGAAGGTCGTTACCACCGACACCACCGCGGTTACGCTGGGACCGAGTGAGAAGAAGACGTTCACGCTCAATCCGGACAATGCGCAGATCGCGGCGTTCCGGTACGATCCGGCCACAGTGAAGTAGTCGCCCCATACGCACAGCAGCCCGTGGATTGGGCTGCGGCAGCACGGCTCGCCTGGGCTCTCCGGGCGAGCCGTGTCCGTTCTTCACGTTGAACATCGTCACGGGCAGGGAAGTGTGCCTGCTGCCTTGCTTTCCGACCTCTGATCTCCTAGGTTACATCATGCGGCGCACCGCCCGGTGTGGTTCGCGTGCCCAAGGCATATCTCGGGGGGAAGGCCGCGTGTCGTGGTCTTCCCCCTCCTGCGCACTCCGGGGTCGGGGTCGGGGTCGGGGTCCATGATTCGCGTCAGTCGCGTCGTTCCAGGCAGCATCGCCGATGAGATCGGGCTCGTGCCATCCACCGAGCTCCTTACGGTCAATGGGCGCGCGCTCGACGACTTTCTCGATTGGGAATTCCTCGCTGCCGACGACGAGTTGGTGATCGAGGCCCGACTTCCCTCGGGCGAGGGCATCATTTACGAGATCGAGCGCCCCGACGGGGAATCCATGGGCATCGAGCTCGAGCCGCCCCGTGTTCGCCGCTGCGCAAATCGATGCGAGTTCTGCTTCATCGAGGGCCTCCCCACCGGGCTCCGTCGCAACCTCTACGTGCGCGACGACGACTACCGGCTCTCATTCGCCTATGGCAACTTCGCGACCCTGTCCAACGTGAAGGAGAAGGACTTCGCGCGCATCCTCGAGTATCGGTTGTCGCCGCTGTATGTCTCCGTGCACGCCACGCCGTGGGAAGCGCGCAAGGTGCTGCTCAACAATCCCAAGGTTCCGAACATCGTGGCGCAACTCACCCGGCTCGCCGAGGGCGGGATCCAGTTCCACGGCCAGATGGTGATTGTGCCCGGGGTCAACGACGGTGAGGTGCTCGAGCAATCGTTCACCGATCTCTGGAACCTTGGCGACGCGGTGCTGTCGGTGGCGATTGTGCCCGTGGGCCTAACGCAGTTCTCGCATCTGTACACCGGACAGTCGATGGATCCGCGCACGAGCGGCGCGCTGCTGGCGCACGTCGAGCGCTGGGACGCACGCGCGCTCGCCGAGCGCGGCGATCGCTGGGTGTATGGATCGGATGAGCTGTACCTGCTCGCCGGCCGCGAGCTTCCCGGCGCTGAGCACTACGGCGATTTCCCGCAGATCGAGAACGGCGTGGGGTCCGTGGCGCATCTCCGGCGGCGCATTGCCCAAGGGCTTCGCGGTCTCCCACGGCTCGACGCGCGGCGCATTGGCGTGGTGACCGGGGTCTCGATGGGCGAACGGATCATGCCGCCGCTGCTCGAGCAGGTGCGCGCGGTAACGGGCGCGACGCTCGAGCTCATCGTGATGGAGAATTCGCTCTTTGGACCAACGACGACCGCTGCCGGTTTGCTGGTTGGCGCGGACATCCGGCGTGCGCTCGCCCAGCGGCACGACCTGGATCTTGCGCTGATCCCGGCCGAGACGATCAACGAGGACGGCATTTTTCTTGACGATGTGGTGTTTGCCGCATTGCGTGACGAGCTGCCGATCCCGGTGGTTCCGTCGTACGACTTCATCGACGTGCTGCAGGGCGACGGTCTGCTGGCCGGGCAAGGCGCGCGGTGAACATTCCCGTGATCGCGTTGGTGGGTCGCCCCAACGTCGGCAAGTCGGCGCTGTTCAACCGTCTGGTGGGCGGCGCCACGGCGATCGTGAGCGAGGAAGCGGGCACGACGCGCGATCGGCATTTTGCGCATGGCGAGTGGAACGGCCGCGCGTTCTGGCTCGTCGACACCGGCGGCTTGACGGAGGATCCGTCGATTCCCATCGACGTCGAGATTCGCCGGCAGGTGCTGCAAGCGGTGGACGAGGCGGATCTCCTACTGCTGGTGGTGGATGCGCGCACGGGGCTGCATCCGCAAGACCAGCGCGTGGTGGAGATGCTCCGCGGGACCGGGAAACCGTGGCTGCTGGTGGCCAACAAGGTGGATGATCCCGACGCCGCCGATTTCTACGAGTTCTACAACTTGGGCGCCGGCGACGTGATTCCGGTGTCGGCGAAAAACGGCAAGGGCTCAGGCGATCTGCTCGACGCGGCGGTGCAACGCTTTCCCGAACTGCACCCCGAGCAGCCCGACGCGCTGCACGTGGCGGTGATCGGCCGGCCTAACGTCGGCAAGTCATCGCTGGTCAACCGGCTGCTCGGCGAGGAGCGGCTGGTGGTCGCCGCCGAGGCGGGAACCACGCGCGATGCGATCGACACGCCGATGCGATATCACGGTCGGACGCTGGTGTTCATCGACACCGCGGGCCTTCGCCGCCAAGCGCGCGTGAACGAGGGCGTTGAGTTCTACTCGTCACTCCGGACGCGCCGCGCGATCGACCGCGCCGACATCTGCTTGTTGGTCATCGATGCGGTGGACGGGATCGAGAACCAGGATCTCAAGATCGCCGCGCTCGCCTGGGAGCGCGGCGCCGGCCTGATCATCGTGGCCAACAAGTGGGACCTGGTGGAGAAGGACGACAAGAGTGCCGCGAAGTTCGCCAAGGAGTCGCAGGAGAAGGCGCCCTTTCTGCGCTTCGTCCCGTTCCTGTTCACCTCCGCGCT
The DNA here is from genome assembly GCA_025450035.1 of Gemmatimonadaceae bacterium. GTDB lineage: Bacteria > Gemmatimonadota > Gemmatimonadetes > Gemmatimonadales > Gemmatimonadaceae > JADGGM01. Next base: position 1,715 of record JANWIF010000028.1, on the reverse strand, counting down.
CACCGGGCAGCGGGTCACGAAGCTGCTCGAGCTGCTGCTGGAGGTGGATGCGGAGCGGCAGAAACGCATCTCCACCTCGCAGGTGAACGCGCGGTTAGGCGAACTGGTGGCACGGTTGCAGCCGCCGCAGGCCGCGGGGCGCGAGGTGAAACTGCTGTACGCGACGCAGGTGCAAGTGGCGCCCCCCACCATCGCGGTGTTCGGCAACCACCCGGAGCTGGTCGAGGAGCACTACGTGCGCTATCTGCACAACGGATTCCGCGAGGCATGGGGATTTACCGGCAACCCGTTGCGCATCTTGATGCGGAGGCGTGCGGCGTAGATGTCTCCGGTCCTGCTGCTCATCGTGGCGTATCTCGTGGGCGGTTTCCCGTCGGCGTATCTCGCGGGGAAAGTGACGCGGAAGATCGATCTGCGGGAGCATGGGTCGGGCAATCTTGGCGCCACCAATGTGTACCGTGTGTTGGGCGGGAAGGTCGCCGCCGTGGTGTTCGTGCTGGATGTGGCCAAGGGCGCACTCCCGGTGGTGTTCCTTCCGCGGTTGAGCGCTGTGGGCGCGTCGCCGTCCTGGGCATTGGCGTACGGCCTGGCGGCCATTGCCGGACACGTGCGCACGCCCTACCTGCTCTGGACGGCCGGAGGCAAGGGCGTGGCCACGGCGGCCGGCGTGTTCTTGGCGCTCTCGCCGGTGTGCGTCCTCGTGGCCACCGGCGTCTGGGCGATCGTGCTCACGCTCTCTGGGTACGTGTCGTTGGCGTCGCTCACGGGCGCCGTCGCGCTGGCCGTCGCCCTGGGGGTGCGCGAGGGGCCGCGGTCACCGGTCTTTGCGTTAGGCATCGTGGTGACGGCGTTCGTGTTCTGGACGCACCGCGCCAACCTCGGGCGGCTGCACCGGGGCGTCGAGCCCCGTGTGGGCCACCAGCCGCCGGCCGACTGATGCGATGCGCCGTGGTTGGGGCCGGCGCGTGGGGAACCGCACTGGCGGATCTCCTGGCGCGCAACGGGCACGAGGTCGTGCTGTGGGCGTACGAGCCCGACGTCGCGGATGCGGTGAACGCACGACACGTCAATCCGCGGTTCCTTCCCGGCGCCACCCTCGCCACCACGCTCCGCGCCACCAACTCGTTAGGCGAAGCGACCTCGGCGGCGGACCTCATCGCGTACGTCACCCCGTCGCACGTCCTGCGCACGGTCCTCGGCAAGGATCGCGCGGCCGTGCCCCGCACTGCGACACTCGTCGTCGCGACCAACGGCATCGAGCGCGGCACGCTGGCCGTGATGACCGACGTGGTGACGGACGAGATGCCGAACCGGCCAGTGGTCGCCCTCTCAGGGCCGAGCTTCGCGCCCGAGGTCATGGCGCGCCAGCCGACGGCCGTGGTGGCGGCGTCCGTCGATCGCGGCGCGGCGCTGCTGGCGCAGCGCGTATTCAGCAGCGACACCTTTCGCATCTACACACACGACGATGTCACCGGCGTCGAGTTAGGCGGCGCCCTCAAGAACGTCATCGCGGTGGCGACCGGTATCGCGGACGGGCTCGGCCTGGGCGCGAATGCCCGCGCGGCGCTCATCACCCGCGGCCTGGCCGAGATCACCCGGCTCGGCGTCGCGTTGGGCGCGTCGGCGCGCACGTTCGCCGGACTGGCCGGCGTTGGCGACCTGGTGCTCACCTGCACCGGCTCGCTGAGCCGAAACCGCGCCCTCGGCCTCGAGAT
>JANWIF010000027.1 GCA_025450035.1 Gemmatimonadaceae bacterium | reverse complement strand
CGACGAGCAGCGGCGGTTCATCGAGCGTATTGTCGACTCGCTGCCGGTGGGGCTTTACGTCGTGGACAAGGAGTACCGCGTTCAGGCGTGGAATCGAAAACGCGAGACGGGCTTGCAAGGGGTGCTTCGCGAGGAAGCGCTGGGACGGACGATCTTCGAGATCCTCCGGCGCCAGCCGGCCGATCTGCTCCGGCAGGAGTTCGACGACGTGTTTCGTAGCGGCGTGATGACACAGTTCGAGATGCACTCGAACGCCACCGGCGAACCGCGCACGTATCGTGTATCGAAGATCCCGATGCGGGTGAACGACACCGCGGTCACGCACGTGATCACCATCGGGGAAGACATCACGGAATGGAAGCGGGCGCACGAGAAGATCGCCGAGGCACAGCGGCTGGCATCGTTAGGCCAGCTCTCGGCGGGCGTCATGCACGAGATCAACAACCCGTTGGCGACCATCGCCGCGTGCGCGGAGAGTGTGGTGCTGCGCCTGGATGAGCAGGACGTGCCGGCGAGTCTGCGTGAGGCGATCGCCGAATACACGCGGATCATCGAGCACGAAGTGCACCGCAGCAAACGTATCGTGGATGGGCTGCTGGATTTCAGCCGGCCGCGCGGGGACACGCACGAGCCCGTGGATGCGAATGAAGTCGTGGAACACACGCTGTTCCTCCTCAAACATCATCCGCGATTCAAGCGCGTCCGAGTGGAAGCCTCGCTCGAGGCGGCACCCGACCCGCCGTTGGAGGGAAGTCGCGAGCAGCTCGCGCAGGTGCTCATGGCGCTGTTGCTCAACGCGAGCGACTCCATGGACGGGACGGGTCGCGTCGTGATTCGCAGTCGCAACGACACGGACATGGAGGCCGGCGGCGGCGTGGTGATCGAAGTCGAGGACCAGGGCCGCGGCATTCCCGCGTCCGAGTTAGGCAGACTGTTCGAGCCATTCTATACGACCAAGTCTCCGGGACGTGGGACCGGACTCGGATTATCCATCTGCTACGGCATCGTGGCTGATCACAGAGGACGGATCGAAGTGGAGAGCCAGATGGGAGTGGGAAGCACCTTCCGCGTACATCTCCCGGCCGCGAGGCGCACGTGAGAGACGATGCCCGCATCAAGGTTCTGATCGCCGAAGACGAGCCGCATCTGGGAGCGATCCTGGAAAAATTCCTGACCGGCCGCGGCCATGACGTGCGCACCTACACGGACGGACGCGCCGCGCTGGACGCGTTGCGCGCCGAATCGTTCGACGTCGCGCTACTGGACATCGTGATGCCGGAACTGGATGGGCTCGAGGTGCTGCGGCTGGTGCGGGAAGAGTCGTCGCCGCCGGAGGTGATCATCATCACGGGCAACGGTACGATCGAGACGGCGATCAGCGCGATGAAACTCGGCGCGTACGACTATCTGAGCAAGCCGTATCGCATGGCGGAGATCGACGTGCTCGTGCAGCGCGCCTGGGAAAAACGGCAGCTGTCCATCGAGAACACGCTGCTGCAGACGCAGCTCGCGCGGGTGGATGATGTGCCCGAGGTGGTGACCCAGTACGCGCCCATGCAGGCGGTGCTCGCGCTGGTGGAGCGCGTAGCGCGCAGCGACTCGGCCGTGCTGGTGTCGGGCGAATCGGGAACCGGGAAGGAGCTCATCGCGCGGGCGCTGCACCGGCTGTCGCACCGCGCGTCGGGCCCGTTAGTCGACGTGAACTGCGCGGCGATTCCGGACACGCTGTTGGAGAGCGAACTGTTCGGACACGAACGCGGCGCGTTTCCCGGCGCGCTGTCGCGGAAGCTTGGGCTGTTCGAGTTGGCATCGGGCGGGACGATCTTCATGGATGAAATCGGAGCGCTGGATCCGCGGTTGCAAGGAAAACTGCTGCGGGCGCTCGAACTGGGGAGCTTTTACCGGGTGGGCGGCACACAGAAGGTGCACACGGATCTGCGCGTGGTCGCGGCGAGCAACCAGGACCTGGCGCAACGCGTGGCCGACGGGACGTTTCGCAGCGATCTGTACTATCGAATCAACACTATCAGTATCACGCTGCCTCCGCTGCGCGAGCGCTCCGTAGACGTGCCGCTGCTGGCGTCGCACTTCCTGACGCAGTTTGGCGGTCCTGGCGCGCCGCGCCTTGCGCCCGATGCGCTGACGGCCCTGACGGCGTACGCGTGGCCGGGCAACGTGCGCGAGCTGCGAAACGTGATGGAGCGCGCGGTGCTGCTGGCCACGAATGGCGTGGTCCACGCAGCCGAGCTACCGCTGTCCGGCGTCGGCGCACCGGGCTTTGGCGCCGCCGGCGGCGCGCGTGGAGTGGATCCGCTCTCGCGGCTGGAGCAGGTGGAGCGGCAGCACATTGAAGCCGTGTTGCGGCACGTGAGCTGGCATCAGGGGAAGGCCGCGGAAGTACTCGGCATCTCCCCCAAGACCCTATACCGCAAGATCCGCGAATACGGCTTCCGGCGTCCAACCGCAGAATAAAAGACAGCAGCTCGATCGATGAAGATTCTGGTAATCGAGGACGACCCGACGGTGGGGAATTACGTCAAGCGCGGGCTCGAGGAGCAGCGCTGGGGCGTGGACCTCGTACCAGATGGCGAGGAAGGGGAGGAGCGCGCGCATTCCGAGGCGTACGATCTGATCGTGCTCGACATGCGGCTCCCGGGGCGATCCGGGATGGAGGTGTTGCACAACCTCCGCGCGCGCGGCTTCCAGCGCCCCGTGCTCGTGCTCACGGCGCAGGACGCCGTGGATGCCAAGGTGCAGGCGCTGCGGGCCGGCGCCGATGACTACGTCACCAAACCGTTTGCCTTCGAGGAATTGTTGGCGCGGGTAGAGGCGTTGAGCCGGCGCCCGTTGGCCATTGCCGAACCGCAACTGCACGTCGCCGACCTGGTGCTGGACAAGAGCACGCGCACGGTGACCCGAGACCGGCGCGATCTGGACCTCACGCCAAAGGAGTACACGGTCCTCGAATACCTCATGCGGCATTCGGGGCGGGTGATGAGCCGCACCTTGATCACCGAGTACGCGTGGGGATACCACTTCGATCCAGGAACGAACATCGTGGATGTGGTGATCAATCATCTGCGCAAGAAAGTGGATGCTGACGCGGCGACGAAACTCATCCACACGGTGCGCGGCGTTGGCTACGTGATTCGCGGATGACCTGCCGGCGCGGCGCGGGAGGACGACAGTGAGCAGCACGCGGTCTCGGTTGACGGTGGCGTACGCCGGCGCGATGGTGGGTACGATGATCGCGTTCTCGGTGGCGCTGTGGGCGGCGCGACGGGCGGGATCGTACGACGAGCTGGCGCGGCACGTCCTCGCGCAGGCACGGCTGGCATCCACCATCATCGAGCAGGCGAACACGAACAGCGCGGCGGTGATTGTCACGCGCGATACGCTCGTGGGTTCCACGATCTCGCCCGCGCTGCGCACGCTACTCGAAGGGATGGAGGACTACATCCTGGTCCTCGACCAGAGCGGGCGCATGTTGTACGGCTCGTTTGCCGTGCGCCAACTCAACGAGGATGATCGCACCAACCTGCAGCGCGAAGCGATCACGGTGAAGTCCGGCGGGGAGGGGCAGCTGTTCGTCGTGGGCGGCGATCCGCTGCTGCTCGTGGCGGTCGACGTGCAGCTGTCGGGGGCCACCCAATTGCGCGTAGTGGCCGCGTCGTCCGTGCGGTCGACGGACATCGCGATTCGCGAGCTGTTAGGCACGATGCTGGCCGTGGCGCCCCTGCTGCTGCTCGCGTCGCTGGGATTGGCCTACGTGATCGCCGGCCGGGCGTTCCGCCAGGTGGACGTGATGATCAACGAGGTCCAGGCGATCACCGACGGCCGCAGCCTGCACCGCCGGCTGCCGGTGGATGGGGCCAACGACGAGATCGCGCGGTTAGGCGTGACGTTGAACGAGATGATGGAGCGGCTGGAGAAATCGTTCGCGGCGCTGCGCCGGTTCACGGCCGACGCGAGTCACGAGCTCAAGACCCCGCTCGCGGTGCTGCGCGCGGACGTGGAGCGATCGATGAGCGGCTCGGCGACGCGCGCCGAGCGGATGGTGGCGCTGGAGGAAGCGCTGCACCAGACGACCCGCATGGCCGATCTGGTGGAAAGCCTGCTGACGCTTGCCCGGGCCGACGAAGGGCGATTCGACCTGCACCGCGAGCGCGTGGAGTTGGAGCCAATCGTGCGCGAAGTGTACGAGACGGCGTCCATTCTGAGCGAACCCGCAGGGCTCACGGTAACGATGTCGGAGCCGGCGCGCGTTGCCGTGTTCGGCGACGGAGCGCGGCTGCGACAGCTTTTTCTCAATCTCACGATCAACTCCATCAAGTACACGCCGCGTGGCGGTGGCGTGGAGATCGCGCTCGTGTCTCGCGAACGTACGGCAGTGTTCTCGGTGCGCGACACGGGGATCGGGATTTCGGCAGCCGATTTGCCGCACATCTTCGAGCGATTCTATCGCGCCGACCGCGCGCGATCGCGGGCCACCGAGCGCGCCGGTTTCGGTCTCGGCCTGGCCATCAGTCAATGGATTGCCGAGGCGCACGGCGGCAGCATCGCCGTGCGGTCGCGCTTCGGTCGGGGCAGCACGTTCACGGTCACGCTCCCCATGCTGGAGGAGGGGCCCGAACGCGGCGGAACGGCGAGCATGGAAGCGCACGGTCCAGCCGCGGCCTGAGGCGGCGGCGCACGGCAAGGGGCTTGCACGCGATCCTGACAGAAAAATAACATGCCGTTCACCGTTTCTTAATCTTCTTTGTATACCGGTGTCATCTGCACCCGGTACTTTCACGAAGCGTTACGAACTTGTTTACCCCCCACTACGGCGGAGTCACACCCCGCATGTTCAACACGCTACTCGAGTCGAGGCCTAAGAAGGAGCGAAGCCCAGGCAGCATCGTGCTCAGCGTCGTTCTGCACGCGGGTCTCATCGGTCTTGCCGTTGCTGTTACGCTGAACGCTGGACAGCGGGCGGCGAAGGAGAAGCGTCAGGAGGACGTAAAGTTCGTGGAGGTGAAGAAGCCGCCTCCAAAGCCGGAGCCTCCCAAGCCGCCGCCGCCGCAGACGCCCGTCGCGCCGCCGCCGCCCAAGGGAGTCCAGGTGCTCACGGCGCCGATCAACATCCCGACGAAGATTCCGGATGTCGATTTGTCGAAGGCGGTAACGAACGAGGCCGACTTTTCGGGAAAGGGCGTCGAGGGTGGCGTGGCAAAGGGAGTGGTGGGCGGCAAGGGCCCGACCGACCAACCGTACTTTGCCTTCCAGGTGGAGAAGCCGGTGTTGGCGCTCGAGAGCAATCCGCGGCCGCGATATCCATCGATGTTGCAGGACGCCCACATCGAGGGCGAGGTGCTCGTCCAATTCGTCGTCGACACGGTGGGCCGCGCCGAAATGAGCACGTTGAAAATCCTCAAGTCCACGAACGATCTGTTCACGGCGTCCGTGAGGAACGTTCTCCCGGAGATGAAATTCTATCCGGCGGAAACGGGTGGCCGAAAAGTACAGCAAGTCGTTCAGATGCCGTTCTCGTTCACCAGTCCCAAGTCGTGAGCCTGTCCCTGGCTTCCGGTATTCGTACACTCTCTGAGGACATCGATCCATGAACATGTCGTTGCTTACCATGTGGGGCACGATGGGTGGCTTCGCGAAATTCATTGTGTTCGCGCTGGCGGCCATGTCGATCTTCTCGCTCACGATCATGCTCCAGAAGTGGTGGAGGCTGCGTACGGCGCAGTCCGAAACCCGCAAGTTCGCGCCCGAGTTCTCGCAGTTTTTGGAAGAGGACAACCTGAATGAGGCGATCAAGCTGGCCGAAGGCTACAAGCGGTCGCACGTCGCCCGGGTGTTGGGCGGCGCGTTAGGCGAGGTGAAGCCGCTGCTGCAAGACGGCTCCGTGACGGTGGCCGACATCAACTCGGCGGAACGGGCGGTCGAGCGCAACATGCTGATCATTCTCTCCGAGCTGAAGCGCGGTCTGGCCGTGCTGGCGACGGTCGGTGCCACCGCGCCGTTCGTCGGACTCCTCGGTACGGTCATGGGAATCATCAATGCGTTCCAGGGCATGGCGCAGTCAGGTGCTGGCGGATTGGGCGCCATCTCGGCTGGTATCTCGGAGGCCCTGGTCACCACGGCCTTTGGTCTCATCGTGGCCATTCCGGCGGTGTGGGCGTTCAACTACTTCTCGACCAAGATCGACAATCTGTCCGTCGAGATGACCTACACGTCCAAGGAAATGATCGACTACCTCATCAAGGGTGTGGCCGGCGAGTTCGGCCGGTCGCGGTTCACGCGCGAGTTCAACGCATCGTCGGGCTCGAGCTCGGCGAGCGGCCCGATCTCTCAGTGATCGCCTCCATCCGATCGAGGAGCTGACCCATGGCGTTTTCGACAGGCGGGAGCGGGAACGTCAAGGCGGAGCCTAACGTGACGCCGTTGATCGACGTCATGTTGGTACTGCTGATCATCTTCATGTTGGTCACGCCGCTCATCAATGCGGGCTTTCAAGCGCAACCCCCGGTGGGCGTCAACATCAAGGCGCACCCGGAGGAGAATGAGGACCAGGTGTTGGGCATCGATGCGAACGGACAGTACTACCTGAACAAGAAGGAGATCCCCAACGCGTCGCTCGCCGAGCAGCTGAAGGCGATTTACGATGCGCGCACCGTGGACAAGATCATGTACCTCAAGGCCGATAAGAACTTGAAGTACTCGAAGGTGCTCGATGCCGTCGACATCGCTGAGAAGGCCGGCGTACGGGTCATGGGCGCGATCACTGATCAGACGCCCGGTACCAAGTCCACGGTGGCTGGTGACATCTTGACCACCACACCCGTTTCGCAGCCCTAGGAGAACGAACGATGGCCATGACTGTAAGCCAGCGCGGCCTTACGAACGAGATCAATGTCGTGCCAATGATCGACATTCTTCTCGTGCTGCTCGTCATCTTCATGATGGCGGTGCCGATGGCGCGCAAGGCGATCGACGTGCAGCTGCCAGACCCCAATCCACCGCAGACACCGGCGACGCCGAACAACGACCAGATCGTGCTTCAGGTGTTGCCCGGCGACAAGTACAAGATCAACAGCGAGGACGTCGCCGACGCGGACCTGTTCACTCGCCTGAAGCAGATCTACGATGGTCGACCGGACAAGATCATCTTCATCAAGGGCGACACCGCAGTGGTCTATCAGTCGGTGATTCACGCGATGGACCTGGCACGCGGGGCAGGGGTCAAGGTGATCGGCGTTCCGCCCAAGTAGTTTCTGACGGGCTGCCGCCTGGTGATACGACGAGATGCGACGGACGAACCTGAACGGGTCGTCCGTCGTATTACTTTAGGGAGCCTCGAGGCTCGTATTCTCGAATCGCCGGAGTCCATTGCCGCCCGTGCATCACGCCGCCGCGCCTGTAGCCGAACGAGAGCACTCGTCTCGCTATCGCCCGCCAGTCGGTGTTCCGACCGAGCGGCCGGGCCGGTGGGGCCTAGCCGTGTCTGTGCTCGCGCACGCGCTCGTAATCGCGTTGTTGCTGGGGCCGTTGCTGGCGCCGCGATTGTCGATCGCGACCAAAACGCCGGGTTCGACCGGGGCTGCTGGGGGCGGAGGCGGCGGGCACATAGGAGCGTCGAACGCGAAGTCTGGCCCGGAGCGCATTCACTATGTGCGACTCGCGCCCGCCGCACAGGCCGTCGCGACACCGGTCCCGCCCGTAAACCGCGTCAAGCCGCCCACGCCGATAGTGAAACCGCCACCGTTGGAGAAACCGCGGGTAGTGCAGCCGCAGGTGACACCACCGGCCTCGATGACCACTCAGACGGAAGCGCCGAGCGTGGTGGCGATCGCGACGAATGCAGGCGCGGGGACCGACGGTACGAACGGCGCGGGTCCGGGCACCGGTGGTGGCACGGGTACGGGAGTGGGAACGGGGCGTGGATCGGCGTCTGGTCCGGGAACGGGTGGCACCGCGGAGGGAACCATCTACCCGGCGACGCCGGACTTTGCCGTCATTCCGCCGCTGCCCGTACCAAAACAGCTCCAGGGCAAGACGGTCGAGCTGAGGTTCACCGTCGATGCGAACGGGCGCGTGGTGAGCTTCGACTTCGACCCAACCGGCGACTCCGACTACGACCGGCAGTTGCGGGAGCGGCTTGGCGAGTATCATTTTCGACCTGCGCACAGGGCGGATGGCACTGCAGTGCCGTCGGTGTTCGTCACGCAATTCGTGCTATAGCGCAACTGAGGGGGGGGGGGCGCAGCGGCTTTTCGGTCTGGCCCCGCGTAATGCGCCTCGTTAGTTTCCTGCGGCTGTCGCGCATTACCCTTCGGCCTGCTTCACGGCGCTGCTGCACCAAACCCGGCATTGCCTGCCAGCCGGAGGCCTACCCACCGACAGAGGACCTGCATGGCCACAGTCGCCGCCGACCGCGTCGTTCCTGCCGAGTCACCGCACGAGTTCGTCAAGGCCCTTACCCTAGTCGATGCCACCATGTTGGTCGCGGGAGCGATGATCGGCTCCGGCATCTTCATCGTCTCGGCCGACATCGCGCGATCCGTCGGGTCGCCATTCTGGTTATTGGTGGTGTGGATCGTGACGGGCGTGATGACGCTGCTCGGCGCGCTCGCCTACGGGGAGATGGCGGCGATGTATCCGAGGGCGGGAGGGCAGTACGTTTTTCTGCGCGAAGCGATGGGTCCACTCATGGGTTTTCTGTATGGGTGGACTTTATTCGTTGTGATCCAGACGGCCACGATCGCCGCCGTGTTGGTGGCCTTCGCGCGGTTCTTGGGGGAGTTGTGGCCGGCCGTCACACCGGATCTGTATAGCTGGTTTCCTCATCACACGTTCCTCACGTCGGGCGGACCGATCGACGTCGGTCTCAGTGCGCAGCGGCTGGTGGCCCTCATCGTGGTGTGGCTGCTCACGTGGATCAACCTGCGCGGCGTCCGCGAGGGGAAGATCATCCAGACCACGTTCACCATCGCGAAGACCGGGGCGCTGGCGCTGCTCGTGATCCTGGGGTTGACGATCGGGCGGAACGCGACCGCGATCGCCGCGAACTTTGGCGCGGGGACGTTCGTGGGTCATGCGGACCTCGGTACGGCGTTCGTGCTGGCGTTCGGCGCGGCGCTGGTGGGATCGTTGTTCGCGAGCGACTCCTGGAACAACGTGACGTTTGCCGCAGCCGAGGTGCACAATCCCAAGCGCAACCTGCCGCTGGCTCTTGCGTTAGGCACAGGACTGGTGACGCTGCTGTACGTGCTCACCAACGTGTCGTACCTGTTCACGTTGCCGCTGGCCGGGTCGGCGCACGGCGCCACGGTGTTGGAACGTGGCATCCAGTTTGCGACCCAGGACCGCGTGGGCACGGCGGCGGCGCAGGTGATCTTCGGCTCGAGTGGCAGCACGCTGATGGCCATCGCCATCCTGGTGAGCACGTTCGGCTGCAGCAACGGCATCATTCTCGCCGGCGCCCGCGTGTACTACGCGATGGCGCGTGACGGCTTGTTCTTCAAGAAAGTGGGTGCGCTGAATGCGCGGCGGGTTCCGGCGGCAGGTCTGGTGTACCAAGGGGTGTGGGCCTCGCTGTTCTGCCTGAGCGGAACGTACAGCCAGCTGCTGAACTACGTGATCTTTGCGGCGCTGGTGTTCTACGTGCTCACCACGATCGGCCTTTTCATTCTGCGCCGGACGAAGCCGGACGTGGAGCGCCCGTACAAGGCCGTGGGTTACCCGCTGTTGCCCGGGCTGTACATCCTGCTCGCGGCGACCGTGTCGATCATTCTGCTCATCTCCGACAAGACACGAGTGCAGGCGGTTTCAGGTCTCGTGCTCGTGCTGCTCGGCGTTCCCGTGTACTTCCTGTGGCGTCGCATGGAGTCGTCGTGAGAAGGCATTTGCGACACGCGAACTTTCCATGATCACCTCACCTCGATCACGTTACCTCGCATGACTCGAACTCTTCGGAGGCGTTTCCCGATGAACCGGTTGGCACCTGCTGCTCGACACGCGACCCGTCTGCTGCTCGCATTCTTCACTGCCCTGAGCGCCGTGGCGCTGGCCGCGCCGGCGCTTCTTGCGCAGGCGGCGAGCGCGGGCGGCGAGGCGGACCTCCGGATTCCCGACCTTTCGCAGGTCTCCTTCTTCGGCATTCCAGGACACCAACTGCTCAAGTTCGGTCTGATCTTCTGCGCACTCGGCATGTTGTTCGGCCTCGTGATCTACAGCCGGCTCAAGCGGCTGCCTGTTCATCGGTCCATGCGCGAGGTATCGGAGCTGATCTATGCGACGTGCAAGACGTACATGATCCAACAGGGCAAGTTTCTGCTGCTGCTCGAGGTGTTCATCGGCGCGGTGATCCTGTTGTACTTCGGCGCGCTCCGGCACTACGGCGCGGCGAAGGTGGTCATCATTCTGCTCTTCAGCCTGCTCGGCATTGCCGGCAGCTACAGCGTGGCGTGGTTTGGCATTCGCGTGAACACGTTCGCGAACTCGCGCACGGCGTTCGCCAGCCTGCGCGGCAAGCCGTACCCATGCTACGCGATTCCATTGAGTGCGGGGATGAGCATCGGGATGCTGTTGATCAGCGTCGAGCTGGTGATGATGCTCGGCATTCTGTTGTTCGTGCCGGGGGACTATGCCGGCGCGTGCTTCATCGGCTTCGCGATCGGCGAGTCGTTAGGCGCGGCGGCACTGCGCATCGCGGGCGGGATCTTCACCAAGATCGCCGACATCGGCTCGGATCTCATGAAGATCGTGTTCAACGTGAAGGAAGACGACCCGCGCAATCCGGGCGTGATCGCCGACTGCACCGGCGACAACGCGGGCGACTCGGTGGGGCCCAGCGCCGACGGGTTCGAGACCTACGGAGTGACCGGCGTCGCGCTGATTGCGTTCATCGTGCTGGCGGTGAAGGAGCCGGCGGTGCAGGTGCAGCTCCTGGTGTGGATCTTTGTGATGCGCGTGGTGATGATCATAGCCAGCGGCGCCTCGTACCTGATCAACGCGGCCGTGGCCAAGGCGCGCTACGAGAACGTGAGCAAGATGAACTTCGAGGCGCCGCTCACGTCGCTGGTGTGGTTGACGTCGATCGTGTCGATCGGGTTGACGTACCTGGTGTCGTGGTTGCTGCTGCCGGATCTGGGCGACGGCACGATGTGGTGGAAGATCTCGACGATCATGACGTGCGGCACGCTGGCCGGGGCGTTGATTCCGGAGCTGGTAAAGGTATTCACGTCCACCGAATCCACGCACACGAAGGAGATCGTGAGCTCGTCGCGGGAGGGCGGGGCATCGCTGAACATCTTGTCGGGGTTGGTGGCGGGGAACTTCAGCGCCTACTGGTTAGGCATCGTGATCATGGGGCTGATGGCGATTGGCGCGTGGGTGTCGGGTTACGGGATGGACGCGCTGATGGTCGCGCCGGCGGTCTTCGCCTTCGGGTTGGTGGCGTTCGGGTTTCTGGGCATGGGGCCGGTGACCATTGCCGTGGACTCGTACGGTCCGGTCACGGACAACGCGCAGTCGATTTTCGAGCTGTCGCTCATCGAGCAGGAGCCCAATATCACAGCAGAGCTGCAGAAGGAATTCGGGTTCACGCCGGACTTCGAGTTGTCCAAGCAGTTCCTCGAGGAGAACGACGGCGCCGGCAATACGTTCAAGGCGACGGCCAAGCCGGTGCTCATCGGCACCGCCGTGGTGGGCGCGACGACCATGATTTTCTCGATCATCGTGGCCTTGACCAGCGGCCTAACGGAAAATCTCGACAAGCTGTCGATACTGCACCCGCCGTTCCTGTTAGGCCTGCTCACCGGGGGCGCGATCATCTACTGGTTCACGGGCGCGTCGATGCAGGCGGTGACGACCGGCGCGTACCGGGCGGTGGAGTTCATCAAGGCGAACATCCGGCTGGAGGGAGCGACCAGGGCGTCGGTCGAAGACAGCAAACGAGTCGTGGAGATCTGTACGATTTACGCGCAGCGGGGGATGCTCAACATCTTTCTCACGGTGTTCTTCGCGGCGCTCGCGTTCGCATTCGTGGAGCCGTACTTCTTCATCGGCTATCTCATCTCGATCGCGATGTTCGGATTGTATCAGGCGATCTTCATGGCTAACGCCGGTGGGGCCTGGGACAACGCGAAGAAAATCGTGGAAGTGACGCTCAAGCAGAAGGGAACCGAACTGCACGCGGCCACGGTGGTGGGCGACACGGTGGGCGATCCATTCAAGGACACGTCGTCGGTGGCGCTCAATCCGGTGATCAAGTTCACGACGTTGTTCGGGCTGCTGGCGGTGGAGCTCGCGGTGTCGTTGCGGGCCAGTCAGGGACCGGGGCTGGTGCACGTGATCGCGGCGATCTTCTTCCTGGTCTCGGTGGTGTTCGTGTGGCGGTCGTTCTACGGCATGCGGATTCAGCGCGAGGAGGAGCCTGCCACGCCGGCACATGGCCGCGCGGCGGTTAGCGCGGTGGGCGGTGGAGGGGGACAATGATCGCCGAGCCGGGGGCGGCGGCATGAGCGGCGGTTGCGGACGGGAAGGGATGCGCTGATGGCGTCATCCCTTTTCATTCGGAAGTCCGTAGCCGATTGCGAGGCGGACGCCGAGCGTCGCGGCGGGCTCAAGCGGTCGTTGAACAAGTGGCATCTCACGGCGTTAGGCGTGGGGGCGACCATCGGCGCCGGGATTTTCGCCACCACCGGCACGGCGATCGTGGGCGACGCGCTGCGTCCGGGGGCGGGGCCGGCGATTGTCTTTTCGTTTCTGCTCACCGCGGTGGCCTGCGGATTCGCGGCGCTGTGCTACGCCGAGTTTGCGGCGATGGTGCCCATCTCGGGGTCCGCGTACACGTATGCGTATGCGTCGATCGGCGAATTCGTCGCCTGGATCATCGGGTGGGATCTGATCATCGAGTACGCCGTGGGGAACATCGGCGTGGCGATTGGGTGGGCCGGGTATTTTCGCGAGTTACTTGGGCACTTCGGGCTCACGATTCCGGCATGGCTGGCCACCGACTATCGGAGCGCGCACGCTGCCTTCACGGCGCTCGGCCCGGGGCCCACGGACCCCGTGGCGCAGTACCTCGCGTCGGCGTGGAGCGGTGCGCCGCATCTGTTCGGCATCCCGGTGATCATCAATTTGCCGGCGCTGTCGGTCGTGGCGGTGATCACGGTCATTCTCGTGATCGGGATCAAGGAATCGGCCGACTCGAACAACGCCATGGTGCTGCTCAAGATCGGCATCATTCTGTTCTTCATCGCGGTCGGTGTGGTCCTGATCAAGCCGCACAACTGGCACGATCCGGCCTCCGGCGGGTTCGCACCTAACGGATTTGCGGGCATCAGTGCGGCGGCGGCGATCATCTTTTTCAGCTACATCGGGTTCGATGCCGTGTCCACGGCGGCGGAGGAAGCGAAGAACCCGGCGAAGGACATGCCGTTCGGGATCATCATGAGTCTCGTCGTGTGTACGGTGCTGTACATCGCGATCTCGATCGTGATGACGGGGATGGCGCCGTGGAAATCGTTGGGCACGGCGGAGCCGATGATCACGGCGCTGCAGTTCGCGTCGGGACCGCCGGCGTTGCTCACGGCATCGCGATTCATCGTTTCGTTGGGCGCGGTGATCGCGATGGGCAGCGTGCTGTTGGTGTTCCAGTTAGGCCAGCCGCGCATCTTCTTTTCGATGGCCCGTGACGGCCTGCTGCCGCCGGTGATGTGCAAGGTGCACCCGCGGTTCAAGACGCCGTACGTAGGCACGATTCTCACCGGCGTATTCGTGGCCGTCTTCTCGGCCTTTGCCAACATCGCCGAGGTGGTGGATCTCACGAATATCGGGACGCTGTTCGCGTTCGTGCTCGTCTCGGTGGGCGTCATCTTTCTGCGCCACCTGGAGCCTGACCGGCCGCGTCCATTTCGCGTGCCGTGGGTGCCGCTCACGCCGCTCATTTCGATTGTCGCGTGCGTGTACCTCATGATCCAGCTGCCCGGCATCACGTGGGTTCGATTCGTGGTGTGGCTGGTGCTCGGATTGGTGTTTTACTTCGCGTACGGCTACCGGCACTCGGCGCAGCGGCGGCTCGTGGCCGAGCGGAACGCCGCGGCGGCGGACGGCCCGGGCGGGTGATCGTGGTGGGTGCCCTGTGGCGTCGGCTGCGCCGCGTCTCGCTGACGCAGTGGATCATCGCGTCGATGGTCGTGGGCACCGCGGTCGGGTGGCTGGCACCGGGTTTCGCCGTGCACCTGCAGATTCTGTCGACCATCTTCCTGCGGATGATCAAGGCGATCATCGCGCCGCTCATTTTCGGGATGTTGGTCGTGGGGATTGCGGGTCACGGCGACGATCTGCGGCGCGTGGGGCGGCTGGCGTTGCGTTCGATCATCTACTTCGAAGCCGTGACGACGCTGGCGCTGGTGGTTGGGCTGCTGGCCGTGAACATCATCGGCCCCGGTCACGGCATCCATCTTGGGTCCGCGTCGGCGGAGCAGGGCGCCGCGCTGGCGTCGACGCACGTCTCGCTGAGCACCGTGCTGGTGCACGTCGTGCCGGAGAGCGCGGTGCAGGCCGCCGCGTCCAACGAAGTCCTGCAGATCGTGTTTTTCGCCGTGCTATTCGGGGTCGCGGTCACGCGCGTTCGCGCGGAGCCCAAGCGCACGATGCTCGCCTTCTGCGACAGTCTGTCGGAGGTGATGTTCAAGTTCACCGGACTCGTGATGGCGTTCGCGCCGTTCGGCATTGGCGGCGCCATTGCGTACACCGTTGGGCAGAGCGGACTCGGCGTGCTGCGCAGTCTCGGAATGCTGGTGGGCACGCTGTACATCGCCTTGGTGGTATTTGCAAGCGGCGTGCTGCTGCCCGTGGCGATGGTCGCGCGCATTCCGCTGCGGCGATTCGTGCGCGCCGTCAAGGAGCCTTGGCTCATCGCGTTCTCGACTGCATCGTCCGAGGCCGCGCTGCCGCTGGCGATGGAAGAGATGGAGCGATTCGGAGTGCCGCGGCGAATCGTGGCGTTCGTGATGCCTACCGGGTACTCGTTCAACCTCGACGGGAGCACGCTCTATCTCGCGGTGGCGTCGGTGTTCGTGGCACAGGCGGCGGGGATCGACATGCCGTTGCCGCAGCAGCTGCTCATGATGTTGACGTTGATGCTGACGAGCAAAGGCGTGGCCGGGGTGCCGCGCGCCGGACTGGTTATTCTATCCGGTGCGCTGGCGGCATTTGGGCTACCGCTCGAAGGCGTGGCGGTGATCGTTGGGGTGGACGCGCTGATGGACATGGCGCGAACGTCGATCAACGTGGTGGGGAACTGCCTGGCGTCGGCGGTGATGGCGCGGTGGGAAGGTGAGTTAGGCGAGATTACGCCGGCGCTGGCTGCGGAGTTGGCGGCGGAGGGATAGCGCGAGCCGGTGTGGTCTCGTGGTCCGCGCAGGGGGCGGACCAAGCGCACTCGGCTTCAGCGGTGAACTGACCCACTACCGTATCTTGCCTTAATCGGCTTCCGGACAACAGATTTGGGCATGGCCGCGCCCATTTTCGACTTCAGCCACCTTACGGCGGCGGAGCGAATCGAACTCGCTGAACAGCTCTGGGATAGTCTGGAGCCCGAGGCGGTTACACCGTCCGCGGACGAGATTCAGCTCGTCCGCCAACGACGGGCCGAGCTTGCTCAGGACGGAGATCCGGGCGAGCCCTGGGAACAAGTCATCGACGAGATCGGCGAGCGCGGCGGATGACGCCGCGCTTGTTCGTTCGGAAGGCGGCGCGGGCCGACATGGTGAAGCCTTTCGTTGGTATGAGGAGCGGAGCGTCGGGCTGGGTCACGAGTTCTTGCGGCCGTCCGCGTTGGTCTTCGCGAGATAGAGCGAGCGCCGTTGCAATTTCCCAGCGCGATGGACGACATTCGGAAGGTCCGACTGCGCCGGTTCCCGTACGTGATCTATCGGAGTCGCAGGAGAACCACCGAATGAAGAGAGTCGGGATCATTGGCGGGCTTGGCCCGGAGTCCACGGTCGACTACTATCGTCGCATTCTCGAGGCGTGGGGGCGGGACGAGCCGTCCACCGCACCGTCGATCGTCATCGACAGTCTCGACGTGCAACGGGCCCTGCACCTCGTCGCAAGCGACCGGCCGGCGCTCGCCGAGTACTTCCTGGCATCACTGAGGCGGCTCGCTGGCGCGGGTGTGGACTTCGCCGCGATCAGCGCCAATACGCCCCACATCGTGTTCGACGACCTCGCGGCTCGATCACCGGTACCATTGGTCAGCATCGTCGAGATATGCGCTCAGGAAGCGCGGCGTCGCGGATTGGGTCGATTGGCCCTTCTTGGAACGCGGTTCACCATGGAAGAACCGTTCTATGCCACCGTTTTCGCGCGGTACAGTATTGCCGTGCTGCCGCCTAACGAGGCGGACAGGGCATGGGTTCACGAGCGATATGTGGGGGAGCTTCTCAGGGGTGTGTTCCGGGACGACACGCGGCAGCTGTTCGTATCCCTCGTCAACCGTCTACGGAAAGAAGCGAGCATTGACGGGGTCATTCTCGGCGGGACCGAGTTGCCATTGCTCTTGCCGACGCCGGTCATCGCGGGCGTTCCAGCGCTCGACACCACGGCGTTGCACGTGGCCGCCATCGTCGCGCGTCTCCGACACGCCGAACCTCTGCCGCCGGGCACCCACGCACCCGCGACCTGACGTAGAGCTGCACAGGTGATCAATTGTCCAATGGACCCGCAGGTCAAGCAACACATAGCACACTGAGATGGCCGGACTGTCGGCGATTGCGCTTGACAGGGTACGGCCCGCGCGCGATTGTTCTATGCAGAGTCTGTATAGGACATCTGTAAGGAGCCCCATGCCGTCCCTCCCGGTCCTCAAAGGTACGCTCGACCTGCTCGTCCTCCGCGCGCTGAACTGGACGCCCATGCACGGCTTCGAGATCGTCGCCTGGCTCGAGCGCGCCGCGCACGGCTCGCTCGATGTCGAAGACTCGGCTCTCTACCAGGCACTCTACCGCCTCGAGGACCGGGGTCTGCTCGACGCCGAGTGGGGAGTGACCGGGAACAACCGCAAGGCGCGTTACTACACACTCACCCCGGCCGGCCGCGCACACCTGCGCGGCGAGACCAAGCGTTGGGTACGCTACGCCGATACCGTCACCGCCATTCTGACGGCGCCCAGAGAGGCTCTCGCGTCGGGCGACACGGCATGATTCGCGACGGCGTGCGCCGCCTCTTCCGCCTCGCGCTCCGCCGGCAGGACCGCTGGGAGCACGAGGTCGAAGAAGAGATCACGCTCCACCTGGCGCTTCGCGCCGAACAACTCGTCGCCCAAGGCCTGGCGCCTAACGCGGCAACCGATGAGGCGATGCGCCGGTTCGGCCCACTGTCGGCCTCGCGCGCAACGCTGCTCGACGCCGCGCGCCACCGGGAGCACCACATGCAGCGCGCCGAGCTCGTGGCGGACCTGCGGCAGGATATCTCCTTCGCGTTGCGCACGCTCGGCCGGCAAAAAGGATGGGCGGCGGTCACCATCGCGACGCTCGCGCTTGGGATCGGCGCCACGACGGCCGTGTTCAGCGTCGTGAGCAGCCTGCTGTTGCACCCGCTGCCTTACCCGCATTCCGACCGCATGGTGTTCGTCTATCAGGAGCCGAGCACCGGAAACAATACCGGCATCAGCGTGACGCTCGCGCCGTCGGCCGACGTGATACGCGCGTGGATAGCGGGATCGCACGCCTTCGAGGCGCTGGAAGGGTTTGCGTCCGGCCCGGTATCACTGCGAACGGCTGGGGAGCCGGTACAGTATCAGGGCGCCCAGGTGTTCCCCAGCTTCCCGCGGTTCGCGGGCGAGTTGCCGATCATCGGGCGAATGTTCACCGCGGAGGACATCGCGACGCACGCGCACGTTCTGCTGCTCGGCGAGCAGCTCTGGCGCAGCCGGTACGGTGGCCAACGCGACGTGCTGGGGACGTCGGTGACGTTAGGCGACTCGTCCTACACCGTCATCGGGGTACTCCCGTCGGCGCTCCGCCCGCCCGACGTCGGCGGTGCGCCGCCGGATTTCTGGATGCCGCTCGATGTCAACAGTCCGAACCAGCGCATGATGCTGCTGGGCCGCCTCCGGGCCGGCATCACGACCGCGGTGACCACGCGCGAGCTCGACTCGCTCGTGGCACGGGCCGGTTCCGTGGCCAACACCGAGATCCCGTTCCACACCCGGTTGGCGAAGCCGTCCGACCGTCTGCGGTTTCGCGATTCGCTCGCCATGTTGAGCGGCGCCGTGCTCCTGGTATTGCTCGTGGCGTGCGCCAACGTCGCGCATCTTCTCCTGGCCCGCACCGCCGCGCGGCACCGTGAGCTCTCGCTCCGCGCGGCACTTG
Organism: Gemmatimonadaceae bacterium; assembly: GCA_025450035.1. Taxonomy (GTDB): domain Bacteria; phylum Gemmatimonadota; class Gemmatimonadetes; order Gemmatimonadales; family Gemmatimonadaceae; genus JADGGM01. Next base: position 6,856 of record JANWIF010000027.1, on the reverse strand, counting down.
GCGCGGGCCGCGGCCGGCTCTTTCGCCAGCTGCTCACCGAGAGTCTCCTGATCACAGCGGCCGGCGCCGCGTTAGGCGTGGCGTTGGGTTGGGCGGGCCTGCGCATCTTGATCACGATGCGGCCGCCATCGCTGGACGAGCTCCGGGTGGCGCACCTGGATACGACCACGCTGGCCGTCGCGGCCGGACTCACGGTGGGGAGCGGGCTGCTCTTCGGCATCATGGGTGCGCTGCAGTCGTCCACCAATTCCGCGCGGAGCACGGTTCGCAGCAGCGCCGCGACATCGCCCGGCCGGCGCAGCGAGCGGGCGCGCGGCACGCTTGTCGTCACCGAAATGGCGCTCTCGGCCATGCTCGTCGTGGGCGCGACCATGCTCATGCGTAGCGTGGAGAACCTCCAGCACGCCGACCTGGGGTTTCAACCCCACCGGTTGTATGCGCTGAACCTGACGCTACCGGACGCGCGTTATGCGACCCCAGCGGCGCAGGCCGCTCTTGTCAGCGAGCTCACGCAACGATTGAAGCAGTCGGACGCGGTGCGCGATGTCTCCGTGGCTGCCGTGCCGCCCAACTCCATGTCCTTCAGCGTTGGGCGGTTGGAAGTGGACGGCGAAGCCGCGCCGCCATCCTCGGCGACGTCGTTCACCGAGGTCAATGCGGTGCAGTCCAACTATTTCAGCACCATGGGCATCCCCATGGTCGACGGCACGTCGTTCACGGATACCAGCGCCGCTGCCCGCCAGGTAATCGTGAACGCCGGATTCGCACGCACGCACTGGGGAATACGATCGGCCGTCGGGCATCGCCTGCGCGTGGCGCAGTCGGACTCGGAGCCATGGCTCACCATCGTTGGCGTCGCCGATGACGCGGCGACCTTCGGCCCCACGATGGAGAGCACGGCGCCACTGTTGTACACGCCGCTTCGCGAGGCCGATACCAGCGCTCCGGCCATTATGGTGCGGACCACCGGCGAGTCGACTGCACTCACCCAGGTGCGGGCGCTGATGCGGACGATCGATCCGCATCTACCAATGACGGTGGTGAACGTGGAGGACCAGATGGCGGGGTCCATCGACGCGCCGCGATTCGTCATGCGGCTGCTGTCGGTGTTCACGGTGTTGGCGCTCGCGCTCGCGGGTATCGGACTGTACGGCGTCATGGCGTATGCGGTGGCCCAACGGACGCACGAGATCGGCATCCGCATCGCGTTAGGCGCAACTCGGCAAACGGTGGCGCGTGCCGTCATGCTACGCGGCGCCACGCTGGCCGTTTTGGGGGCCACCGTCGGCCTCCTCGCCGCCCACTGGGGCACGCGGGTCATCGAGCACGAATTGTTCGGCGTCGCGACCTCGGATCCGGTGTCATTCGCCGCGGCCGTCGTCGTGCTGCTGAGCGCGGCGGCGCTTGCCTGCGTTGTGCCCACCAGGCGGGCGCTCAGCGTCGATCCCATTCGGGCGATCCGCGCCGAGTGACCGCCGTGCTGGACGCTGCCGGCGTTTCATCCTATAGTAGATGCGTTATCGAGCGCCGGGCGCGCGGCGACTCGCTGGTGCCTAACGATACGGTGCGGCCGCCGGTGACGCGCCGGCGGATCGCGGTGGACCGCCCAGGAACACCATGGAGGCGAACGATGACGAGCTCCTCTAGCCAACGCGACGCTCGCGTGGCCGCTCGCGTTCTCGGAACGGTTTCCGTGCTGCTGTTCGCCGTTGCGTCCTGCTCCTCGACCTTGGAGCCTCGCTCCGGCGTGACCCTGCTCGTGAGCAACGAAACGTGTCAGGCAGGACACTGCGATTCGCTCGAAGTCCTCGCCTTCCCGGGCGAGCAGCCTGACACACCCGGAGGCTACTGGTCCATCGATCTCGGACGCATTACGACGCCCCAGGCGTGTTTCACCCTGCCGGTCACGGCGACGTTCAGCGTCATTGGCAACCGGGAGAACGGCGCTGTGGATACGACGACCTTCACCTGGAACGATGCGCAGGCGCTCTCGCTCGGCACGGTGCCGCCGGCGCCGACCAGACTTTTCGCGAACCCAAGTACTAACGCGTTTCGCCCGGCAAGTGCGGCTGGATGGCGCGTCACGTTGCCTGCGGAAACGCAGGTAACGTCGAGTTCGGCCTGCGCGCCCTGACCCGAGCTGCCGAATTGCTTACGAGCGCGCGAACTGCACGAGTGCGAATGAAGCGGGCTCCATGAGCGTGTACGAAACCGTCGTTACGTGGAGCCGCGACGGTGCCGCCTTCACCGACAATCGGTACAGCCGCGGCCATCGCTGGCTGTTCGACGGCGGAATCGACGTGCCGGCATCCGCGTCCCCGCAGGTCGTTCCGCTCCCCCTGTCGGTTGCGGCGGCGGTCGATCCTGAAGAGGCCTTTGTCGTTAGCCTGTCGAGCTGCCACATGCTGTGGTTTCTGTCCATCGCCGCGAAACGCGGGTTCGTGGTCGACAGCTATCGCGACGCGGCGGTCGGGGTGCTGGGGAAGGACGTGCTCGACAAGCTGGCGATCACGCACGTGACGCTCCACCCGGACGTCGCCTTCTCCGGCGCTCACAGGCCGACGCCACGCGAGGTCGCTGCGATGCACGAGGAAGCGCACGACGAATGCTTCATTGCCCGCTCCGTTAGGACGGACGTTCGGTGCGAGCCGGTGGGATGAGCCTCTCGCACGCTGCTACATGCCGCGGGGGTTCGAATTCTTCGCCAGAATTGGATCTACGGATTGAACGAGTAGCTCCGTCCATTCTTGAACTCGGCGAGCTTGGGTATCGCCCGTTTCGCCATTGCGAAGTAGTGCGGATCCTTTTCGACACCGATGCTCTCGTAGCCAACCGCCAGCGCCGCCGCAAGAGTAGACGCCGCGCCCGCGAATGAGTCAAGGACAATCCCTTCACCGAGAGGCAAGACCGCACGGACAAGTTGCCGCAAGAACCCTTGGGGCTTCAGGCTCGGGTGCGGTGCCAAGGCGCGTTCCGTTTTGTGCGTAGGCGCGGAAGCAATGACGTCGCCAAAGGGCCGATCGGCCGAAGGCCGCCGGAACCCACCAGTCTTCCACCGGCGAAGATTGTCTTGGGCACGCCCTTCAAGTGGTCGACGAAAAACAAGCCAGGGCTCCCACATGGCCCGTGGCATAACGCTTACATCCGAAAATTCACGGTGGGCGGCTTTCGGTCTATCGCCGCCACGCATGGTCATCACGAGTCGAGCAATTTCACCGCGTCGCTCAAGTCCGGCGCGTGCGAGCGCGCCAGATACGACATAGGAGAGGAGTGGGTTACTCGCAACGACAACGTTTGCCCCTGGCACAAGCACAGGCAGCAGGGTGCGCGCCCAACGAAAGAAGAATTCATCGAGAGCCGTGAGATCTCTGGATGAAAGGACTGTGAATCGCGGCAACGGCGATCGCTTGGTCCCGTCAAATGCGGGAGGGATCCGCCACACGCCGCCCCTTCCCTCACGAAGCTTTGCCTGTTGCTCAGGCGAGTACTCGAACAAACCATATGGGGGATCCGTCACGACTGCATGAACACTCTGCTCCGATTGGATGCGAAGCCAATCGATGCAGTCGCTTCTGAACAGCGTTGCGCCGCCGTACCTGAACGGCGGAGACGTTTCGAGTGTGCTCCCTTGGCCGGACGGCATGGCCAAGGCGGTGTTCTTTAACAGGTAGTGGCCTCGCCCCTGTCGCACGAAAAGTGAGGGAGTGTTGAGGCGGAGGTACGACCGAATTGACGAGGGCCGCGCGTCACCGATCCGCTGTGAGACGCGGCGTTCGATCTCTTGAACCGGCATTCCAGCCGACGCCGACGAAAGCACCGCGATGATCGCGTCCCGGACCTCGCCGGGCCGTCTCTTCTGCGACACCTGGCTTCCTTGCGGAGATGACGTTCATTGTAGACGTCCAGACGTCTTTCCGCAAGACAGCAAAGGTCCAGCCGACGTTGGTATGAACCGGCCGGGGCCGGTGTCGCGAAGGGCAGCGCGCACGCGCGACACTCAGGGAAGCGCGAACAGCTTGTTGCAGATGTCACCGAGTTGTTGTGCTAACGGTTCGCCGGTCAGCTTGGTCGATCCGGGAGCGCCGCCGGCGTCGATGCTGCATCCGCGGTCGGCGCCCTTTTCGGCGTCGATGCCGGTCACCGACCGGACCGCTTGATCGCCCACGCCTGACAGGGGCAGAGGATTTGTCAGATAGGGCATCATCGCCTTGAAGGTGGCGGGTCCGCCGTTGTTTAGCGTAATGCTGATAGTCGCGCCATTGTCAGCTGCCTCGTACGTGCATCCCTGACTGCTCAGCACTTTGGTCTGACCGGCCGGGTGGGTCAGGATCTTCGCCACCACATCGGGCGTCAGGTATTTGTCGCAGGCCGTCCTGCCGTTGGCAATCCATTGGCTGCCGTTGGATGCGTGGGCCGGGCCGGTGGTGGACGCAGAAGCGCTCCTGCTTCCCGACGTGGAAGGACCTCGCGAGCACGCGGCGAGGACACATATGGCGGCGGCGATGCTGTAGGTCAGCGGATGGGTCATGGTGTGGTGTCCGGTAGGGGATCGGCGCGCCGTGGACTGGCGACAATGCGAGCGCAGAGTTACCGGAGCGTTATCTGGCGGTTATTGGACAGCCGCGTTGGGGTGGCGGCCGGCAAAGACGCCGCGAGCCCGCTCCGAGCGGGCGGCTCCGCGCTACGCCACGCTCAACGCCCGCAGCGCCGCCCGCACCGCGCCCCGCTCCGGCCGGACTTCCTCGACGCGGATGGCTGCCCCCGGCACCGCCGATTTGAGCCGCTGCTCCACGCGTTTGCGCAGCAGCGCGCCCGGCGCCAACAGCCCGCCGCCTAATGCCACGGGAATCGCCGACCGCTCATCGTGAAAGAGCAGGCGCGAGAGCGTTCGCACGTGGAGCGCGAGCTCCTCACAGGCGAGCGCAAGGAGCGTGTTGGCGCGCAGGTCGCCCTGATCGGCCACGGTCACGACCACGGGCGCGAGCGAAGCCAGTTGCGCTGGGGTGGCGGCGGCGGCCCACGCGATGAGGTCGGCGGGATCTTCGGTCTCGACCGCCGTGAGCACGGCGCCGACGAGCGCGGTCTCGGGCTCACGTCCGTCGATCGCCGCGGTGACGACAGACAAGGCGCGCCTGCCTAACCAGGCGCCGCTGCCCTCGTCACCGCAGACGGGACCCCAGCCGCCGCAGCGTGACTCGGCGCCGGCAGGACCGCGGCCGTAGGCGATCGACCCGGTGCCGGCCACGAGCAGGATGCCGGGACCATCGCCGAACGCATCCTCGAGGGCGACGGCGGCGTCGGGCTGCACGATCACTTCTTCGGCGAGCGAGTGCGCGTCGAGGGCGCTGGCGAGCGCATCGCGCGGTGCGGCACGGCCGGCGCCGGCGACTCCGGCGCACAACACTCGCACCACGTGGCCGGGTATGTCCACAACCGCAAGCGCGGCCTGCACGACGCCGGCGATGATTTGGGCCGAGCGCGCTTCGTCGCCGGGACGGATAGCGCTGGCCGGCCCATCGGCGGAGCCGAGAATTGCACCCTGTTCGTCGGCTACCAGAACGCGCGTTTTTGAACCGCCGCCATCCACGCCAATTACGATCGTCGTCATGTGCGCTCTGCACCCGCCGCAACGGCGGGATGAGTGTACGAAGAGAGAATACCTGTGACCAACGTAATCGTGGTGCCGATCAAGACGTACCACGGCCAGGCGATGCGCGCCAGCGGGCCGAGCGCGTGCGCAACCTGCGGAACGGCATCGCCGATCTGTTTGGCGAAGACCACGAATGCCATGGCCAGAATGCCTACGGACATTCCGAGAATCGCATCACGCTGCACGGCGCGACTCCAGAAGATGCCGAGAAAGAAGCCGCCGAGCAGTCCGCCATAGGTGAACGACGCGATGCTGAGGGCGACGACCACCACGGGCGTCCCTTGCTCGCGGAATAGCAACGCGCCCACGGTGAGCACCACGCCCCATCCCAACGCAAACAGCTTTCCGACGCGCAGGGTCCGTGGATCGTCGCTTGCCCGCTTGGTGAGGGGGAGATAGATGTCGTGCGTGGTGGACGCGGAGAGCGAGTTGATCGCGCCCGAATGGGTGCTCATGGTGGCGGCGATGATCGCGGCGAGCACGAGGCCGAGTAGGCCGGGGGGCATGTGTTCGATGATGAACGTCGGGAACACGGCGTCGGGGGTGGAGAAGGTCCGTCCGCCGTAGAAGCGCCAGAGTCCGATGCCGATGACCAGGAACAGCGCGAACTGCGCGAACACCACGAAGCCGCTCCCGATGATCGCGCGCTGGGCATCCTTGAGGCTGCGGGCGGACAGCAGACGCTGGACGATCAGCTGATCGGCGCCGTGCGATGCCATCGAGAGAAACGCGCCGCCTAACAGACCGGCGAGCAGCGTGTTGGCGCGATCGATCCCCGTGTACGTGTCGATCATACGGACTTTTCCGGCGTGCCGGGCGGCGGTCAGAATATCCGCCCAGCCGCCCGGCACCACGTGCCCAAGCAGTACGACTGCAGCGATTCCGCCGCCCACGTACACGCCGGCCTGAAGCAGCTCGGTCCAGATCACCGCCTTCATGCCGCCGCGGTACGTGTAGACGATCGTGAGCAACCCAAGCAGCAAGACCGCGGCAGGCATGGCGTTCTTGCGCGGCACCACCGAGGCGACGATGATCGAGATCGGAATGGCCGTGGCGAAGAGCCGCACCGAATCGGCGAGGCCTCGGGTCACCATGAACACAACCGATGTAAATCGCCGCGCCCCCAAGCCGAAGCGCTTCTCGAGGAGCCCATACGCGGTGACCAACTGACCGTCGTAGTAGCGGGGGAGGAGTGTGAATGCAATG
>JANWIF010000026.1 GCA_025450035.1 Gemmatimonadaceae bacterium | reverse complement strand
GCATCGCCCCGTGCGCGCCCACAAAGTTGGCGAAGGATTCGTTGAATACGGTCTGGCCCGACGCGTAAAACGTGTTGTGCGTCAACTCGTGAATTACGGTGTTTGCCAGCCTGACTGAATCCTCGTGCAGCGTGCTCGACACCAGCGGGTCGGCAAACCACCCGAGCGTACTGAACGCGGACGCGGGTCGCAGGTACGTGTCGAGTCCCTTGTCCTCCAGATCCCGGGCCGCGGCCTTCGCGTCGGGCACGGAAAAGTAGCCCTTGTATGGCACCCGTCCCACGATCGGAAACCACCACGTGTAGCTACGCAGGCGATCGCGATACGCACCGGCCAACACCAGCACCAGGGTGTCGGAGTCGAGCCGGCTGTAGGTGGTGAAGCTCTCGTCCGCGGCCAAGCCCAGGGAGTCGGCGGCAAACGCACGCGCGGCGAGCACAAGTTGGAGCTTGGCCCGGGTGCGCGCGTCGGTGCCGGGCGACGCCACGAGTTTGGCGATAGGCTGCCGCCGGGCCAGGATCTTCCCCTCCTGCCATGCGGCGCGCGAGAGGTACCGGCCCACCGGCGTCAGTGCGGCGAACGCCACGACAACCAGCACGATGCCCAGCAGGGTCCGCCGCACGATGCGCGCAGGAGACGTCATGTCGCCCCAACCTAACAGCGCGACTGGGAGAAATGCACCTTGACAGTCCGGCACCCCCGGCATGCTGTGGTGACTGGCCGCCGCCCGAGATATACTTCGTCACGACTGGGCGACGTCCCGCCTCCGGAACGCCCTGAGCCCACCGCCTGACCGGCGCCAAGCGCCCCGGACAGGATCCGTCGCGCCCTCTCAGCAACCCCTCCGCACTCACGATGTCATTCGTCCATCTGCACTGCCACTCCGAGTACTCACTGCTCGACGGCGCCAACCGGATCGACGACCTCATCGCCCGCGCGCTGGAGTTCGAGCAGCCGGCCCTGGCCATCACCGACCACGGCAACCTGCACGCCGCATTCGCATTCCAGGAACGAGCCAAGAAAGCCAAGCTCCGCCCGATCATCGGCATGGAAGCGTACGTGGCGCCGGGCGATCGCCGCGAGCGCGCCCGCCCGCGCACCGGTGGCAAACCGTACTTTCACCTCATCATCCTCGCCCAAAACGAGACGGGCTACCGGAATCTCGTCAAGCTCTCCTCCCTCGCCTACACCGAAGGCTTCTACAGCAAGCCGCGCGTCGACCGTGAGCTCCTCGCACGCTACCGCGAGGGACTGATCATTTCTTCCGCCTGCATGGCCGGCGAGATCGCCACCAATCTCATGGGCGGCCGGTACGACGACGCCAAGGCCGCGGCGCTCTGGTACGCCGATGTGTTTCAGGACCGCTACTACCTGGAAGTGCAAGCGCACAACGCGGGCGGCCTGCAGTCCAAGCTCAACGCGCAGGTGTTCGCGCTTGCGGCCGACACGGGCCTCCCGGTCATCGCCACCAACGACGCGCACTTTCTCCGCCACTCGGACCACGACGCGCACGACATCCTGCTCTGCATCGGCTTGGGCAAGGATCGCGATGAAGCGGACCGCCTTCGCTACGACGACGGCCTCTACTTCAAGAGCGCCCCCGAGATCGCCGAGCACTTCCCCGACCACCCGGAGGTGCTGGAGAACACGCTCCGCATCGCCGATGGGGTGAGTCTGGAGTTCGGCAAGACGTATCACCTGCCGTCGTTCCCGTTGCCTAACGGAGTGGCGAGCGAGAACGACCTGCTGGTGCGCCTGGCCGAAGCCGGCGCGCGCGAACGGTACGGCACCCCGCTCCCGGACGAGGTCCGCCAGCGGCTGGACTACGAGCTGAGCGTGATCACCACAACGGGCTACGCCGGCTATTTCCTCATCGTCGCCGACTTCATCGCCGCGGCGCGCGCGCGCGGCATTCCCGTTGGGCCGGGCCGCGGCTCGGCGGCTGGCTCGCTCGTCGCCTACTCGCTCCGCATCACCGACGTCTGTCCGCTGCGCTTCGATCTCCTCTTCGAGCGCTTCCTGAACCCCGAGCGCGTGTCGATGCCGGACATCGACGTCGACTTCTGCTTCGAGCGCCGCGGCGAGGTGATCGAGTACGTTAGGCAGAAATACGGCCGCGACGCGGTTGGGCAGATCATCACCTTCGGGACCATGAAGTCTCGCGCCGTGATCAAAGACGTCGGCCGCGTGCTGGGGTTCACGCCCCAGGAAACCGACCAGCTCGCCAAGCTGATCCCCAATCAGCCCAACTATTCGCTCTCGGTCAAAGAAGCGGTCGACCAGATCGGCGACGTGCGCCACCTGTACCGCACCGACGAACGCTACAAGCAGCTGCTCGACTACGCCATCGCCCTCGAAGGCCTTTCCCGACACGCCGGCGTCCACGCCGCGGGCGTGGTCATTGCCCCCGGCCCGCTCGATGACTACGTCCCCATCTGCACCCAGATGACCAAGGGCGCGGGCGCCGGTGAGGACGAAGCGGTCGTCGTCACGCAGTACGACATGACGTACCTCGAGAAGGCCGGGATGCTCAAGATGGACTTCCTCGGCCTAACGACACTGACCGTTATTCACGACGCGCTGGACATGATCCAACAGCGCACCGGCCGACAGCCGGACATGGCCGCGCTGCCGCTCGATGACCCCGACACCTATCGGATGCTCCGCGCCGGCCGCACCGCCGGCGTGTTCCAGTTCGAATCGGCACTCGCTACCGATCTGCTCCGCAGCATGCGCTGTGACCGGTTCGATGACCTCGTAGCATCCAATGCGCTCATGCGGCCCGGCCCGCTGGATGCCGGCATGCACCGCGTGTTCATCAAACGCAAACGCGGCGAAGAGCCCGTCACCTACGCGCTCCCCGAGCTGGAGGCGGTGCTCTCGTCTACCTACGGCGTGATCACGTACCAGGAGCAGGTGATGCGCATCGCCCAGCTCCTGGCCGGGATCTCGCTGGCCGAAGCCGATGTGCTGCGCAAAGCGGTGGGCAAGAAGGACGCCGAGCTGATTCGCAAGGAGTTAGGCAAGTTCGTCGAGAAGAGCGTCGAGCGCGGCTACGACCGCCGCATCATCGAAGACCTTGCCGGCCAGATCGAAACCTTCGGCCGCTACGGCTTCAACAAGTCGCACTCCGTCGCGTACTCCATCATCTCGTACCACACGGCGTGGCTCAAGACCCACCACCCCGCCGAGTACATGGCCGCCCTGCTCTCGTCGCAGATCGGCGATACCGATGCGGTGGTGAAGTACATCAATGAAGCGCGCGAGATGGAAATCGAAGTCCTCGCCCCCGACGTGAACGAGTCCGGCTACAAATTCACCGTCGTGGGTGACAAACGCGTGCGCTTCGGACTCGGCGCTATCCGCAACGTCGGTCGTACCGCCATCGATGCCATCCTCGCCGCACGCCGCGATGGGCCGTTCACCACCCTGGTTGAGCTCGCCGAACGCATCGACCTCCGCACGTGCAACAAGCGCGTGTTCGAGGCACTCATCGCGTCCGGCGCACTCGATGGACTGGGCGGTCACCGCGCACAATTTCTCGCCGCCCTCGACTCCATCCTCCACGAGGCCGCGCTCAAGCAGGAAGAAACCGCGAGCGGCCAGGTGTCGCTGTTCGGCGAACCCACCGGCGACGGGACATCCGCCTCACTCCCCGCGCGCACACTCCCCAACATCCCCGCGTGGAGCGACACCGACCGGCTCGCCAAAGAGAAGGAGATACTGGGCTTCTACATCTCCGGACACCCGCTGGAGCCCTATCGGACCGAGATCGAGCTGTTCGCCACGCACAAAGTGTCACAGTTGGGCATCTGGACCGACCAGCCGATCAAGCTCGGCATCGTCGTCACCGCCATCAAACGCCAGGTCAGCAAACGGAGCGGGTCCGAGTTCGCCCGGTTGACAGTTGAGGATTTTTCGGGATCTTCTGAGGTGCTGGTCTTCCCCGAGGCCTGGACCCTGCTCGCCGACAAGATCAAGCCCGACGTACCAATGCTGCTCACCGGCAGTTACTCGCGACGCGACCAAGGAGCCGACAATCCAGCCTTCATCGTAGAGAAAGTGGTTCCGTTCGAACAGCAGCGCGCGACGGGCAATGTGGCCGTGTCCATCGAGCTGGCACTCGGCGCCGGCGTGACCCGCGATGTGATGCGCGACGTGCGCGAAGCGATCGAGGTGCACGCCGGCTCATCGCCCCTCGAGCTGCAATGGAACGACGGAAATGGAACCAGCGCGCGGCTCCGGTCGCGCACGTTGCGCATCGCGGTGACGAACGCCGCCCTCAGCGAGCTGCGAGCGCTGTTGGGGCCGGAGCGAGTACGACTCGTACGGGGGAGCTGACATGGCAAGCTCGACGACCATGGAGTTCGAGAAGCCGATCGCGGAACTGGAACGGCAAATCGATGAGCTGAAAAAAACCGCCGACAAGCGGCAACCCAGCGTCACCGACGCAATCGCACCGCTGGAGCGCAAGCTCGACGAGCTGCGCGCCGAGGTGTACAAGAACCTCTCGCCACTCCAACGCGTGCAGGTAGCGCGCAACAGCAAGCGCCCCTTCACGCTCGACTATCTGCAGTTGGCATTCACCGACTTCATCGAGTTGCATGGCGACCGGCTGTATCGTGAGGATCCCGCCATCACCGGCGGTTGGGCGCGCCTGGAAGGCGAAACGGTCATGGTCATCGGCCAACAACGGGGCCGCGATACCAAGGAGAATCTCAAGCGCAACTTCGGCATGCCGCACCCCGAGGGCTACCGGAGAGCGCTGCGTCTGATGAAGCTCGCCGAGAAATTTCAGGTGCCGGTCATCACGTTCATCGACACGCCCGGCGCGTGGGCCGGACTCGGTGCCGAAGAGCGCGGCCAGTCGGAGGCCATCGCGCGCAACCTGTTCGAGATGAGCCGCCTCGAGGTGCCGATCGTGGCCACGGTGATCGGCGAGGGCGGATCCGGCGGTGCACTCGCGCTCGGCGTCGCCGATCGCGTTCTCATGATGGAGAATGCGGTATACTCCGTCATCACCGTCGAAGGGTGTGCGGCGATTCTGTGGAAGGATGGGAAGAGCCAGGAGATGAAGGAGCGTGCCGCATCGGCGCTGCGCATCACCGCGCAGGACTTGCAGGAGCTCGGTGTGATCGACGAGATCATCCCCGAGCCCGTGGGCGGCGCGCACGCCAACCACGAAGCGGCCGCGCGGTCCGTGCAGCAGGCCCTCATCCGCACGCTCGATGAGTTAGGCCGCTACAAGCCGGACAAGCTGGTACGCCGGCGCCGTGAAAAGTTTCTCGCCATGGGACAGTATGCCGAGTAGCCTGATCGAAGTCGCGTTCAAGGGTAATCGCAAGGAGTTCTTCCTCTGGGATGCGGACGACGCCCTGCGCCTGCACGCGCCGGTCATCGTCGAGGCGGATCGTGGTGAGGACCTGGGTCGCGTGCATTCGGTGGGCGAGCACGCCGCGCATCGGTGCGGTGGATGTGCGCACGGCTGCGGCACCGAGCCCCCGCAGCGTCGCGTGCTGCGCCTCGCCACTCCCGACGACGAACGTCGCGCGGCCGAGCTCCGCGCGCAGGACGAAGAGACGCGTCGCAAAGTGAGGGAAAAGGTCAAGCAGCACGACCTGATCATGAAGGTGTCGGACGCCGAGTGGCAGTGGGACAAGCGCAAGCTGACCATCTATTTCACCGCCGAGCGCCGCGTGGATTTTCGCGCGCTGGTACGGGACCTAGCGGCGGCGTTTCGCACGCGCATCGAGCTCAAGCAGATCGGTGTGCGCGACGAGGCCAAGCGCCTGAGCGGCATCGGCCGCTGCGGCCGCGAGTACTGTTCCGCGTCGTGGCTGCCGGAGCTGCGGCCCGTCAACTTGCAGGTGGCCAAGGACCAGCGCCTCTCGCTCAACCCGTCGCAGATCTCCGGGGCGTGCGGACGGCTGATGTGCTGCCTGCGCTACGAGCACGATTTCTACGCGCAGGCGCGCAAGCGCTTTCCCAAAGAGGGACGTGTGCTCATCACATCGCGCGGCGAGGAAAAGGTCGTGTCGAACGACATCTTCAACGACCGCGTGACCCTGCGCGCGCTGGATGGTGAGACGCGCATCGTTCCCCTCGCCGAGCTCAAAGCGGAACAGGAGCTCCGGTCGCCGCTCGCCGGCGTGCGCGAAGAAGACGACGCGACTCCCATCGATGTGATTGGCGCGGACGACGGTATCGACGTCGCGCCCGATGATGAGATCGACGAGGTACTCGAGGACAGCGCCGCCTCCGACGCCGTGTCCGATGCCGCGCCCGCCACGGAGGTTGCCGGTGACGATCGCGCGCTCGACCGCCGCCCACACCGCCGGCGCGGTCGGCGCGGCGGGCGTCGCAGTCGCCCGGGCGGCGAGGCGAAGTAGTCCGACTCGTGCCGAAATTCTACATCACCACGGCCATCGACTATGCCAACGGCGAGCCGCACTTGGGCCACGCCTTCGAGAAAATCGGCGCCGACGCGATCGCGCGCTACCATCGCCTCCTGGGCGACGACGTCTGGTTTCTCATCGGCATGGACGAGCACGGCCAGAAAGTCGCGCAGACCGCAGTCGAGCGCGGCCTAACGCCACAACAGCTCACCGACCGCATCGCCGAAAGCTTCGTGCGGATGTGGGACGCGCTGTCCATCTCGCATGATCAGTTCATCCGCACCTCCACGCCGGAGCACGGCGAAGGCGTTCGCGAATTGCTGGAGCGCATTTTCGACCGCCACCCCGATGACTTCTACGAGAAGTCGTACCAGGGGTGGTACTGCGTGGGGTGCGAAGCGTTCAAGCAGGACTCCGAGATCGTGGACGGTCACTGCGTGCTCCACCCCACCCGCACGCTCGATTGGGTGGAGGAGCGCAATTGGTTTTTTCGCCTAACTGCATACCAGGATCGGCTGCGCGCACACATCGCCGCGCACCCCGAGTTCGTGCAGCCCGAATCGCGGCGCAACGAGATTCTGGGGTTGCTGCAGCAGGGACTCGAGGACGTGTCCGCCAGCCGGTCCCGGTTCTCCTGGGGCGTCCCGTTCCCGCGCCCCACCAGCGATGGCGAGCTCCAGACCACCTACGTGTGGTTCGATGCCCTGCCTAACTATTGGACCGCCACCCGGGTTCCGGGGTCGCACGCTACGTGGCCGGCGCAGCTTCACGTCGTTGGCAAGGATATCACGCGCTTTCACTGCGTGATCTGGCCGGCCATGCTGTGGGCCGCCGAGCTCCCGCTCCCGGAGCGCGTGTGGGCGCACGGCTTCGTGCACCTCGGCGGCGAGCGGTTCAGCAAGAGCGCCGGCGTCAAACTCGACCTGCGGGAGGCCGTGGACCGCTTCGGGCCCGATGCGTTCCGGTACTTCCTGCTCCGCGAAGTCCCGTTCGACGCCGACGGCAATTTCTCGTGGGAACGCTTCGCGGAACGCTACACGTCCGACCTGGCCAATGGGTTAGGCAACCTGGCCAGCCGCACGATCGCGATGATCGAGAAGTATTGCGACGGCGTGGTGCCGAGCGTGGACGTCGAAGCGCGGGTCGCGGCCGCGCCGTGGCTGGCCGTGGCGCACTCGGCGTACGTCGCCGCCATGGATGGACACCTGCTCCACGAAGCGCTCGCCGCAGCCTGGAGCGTGGTGTCCAAGGCCAACGAGTACGTGGATCGGCAGGCGCCTTGGCGGTTGGCCAAAGATGCAGCCCGCCGACCCGAGCTCGATCTCACGCTCGCCACGCTCGCTGGCGTGCTTGGCCGACTCGCACTCATGATCACCCCATTCATGCCCACCAAGGCGCAGGAGTTGTGGCGCCAGCTCGGCGCACCAGGCAACGTGGACGAAGCGCGTTGGTCATCGCCCGCGCCGGGCGATGAGACGATGTCTGTCGTCGATCCATCCAGGTGGAAGGTGGAAAAGGGCCCCGGTCTCTTTCCGCGTGAGGAGACCGACGTGCGCCGAGCCGCACCGTGATGACCAGACAGATTGTCGCGCTCGGGACGCTGCTCGTCGCGCTCGCGCCATCACGCCCGGTGCGCGCGCAGACGGCGCCGGTCGCCCACCACGCGCGCGCCGACACCACTCAGGTAGACGGTGCCTTCTCCGCGCTCCAACGGCGCGGACGGACGGCGATGGGCGTGGACCAATACACGTCGCACCACCACTTCGTCTCCCTACCCGACGGCGGCCAGATCGAGCTCCAGCGCAATACGAACGATACGGCCGGCGCGGCCCAGATCCGGCGGCACCTGCACGAGGTCGCCCGTTCGTTCGCCGCCGGCGACTTTTCCAGCCCGGCCTTCGTCCACGCGCGCAGTGTGCCCGGGACCGACATCATGGCCGCGCGCCACGCGCTCATCCGCTACGACGTGATCGATTTGCCGCGCGGGGGCGCGATCCGCATCACCACAACGGACTCCAGCGCCCGTCGCGCCGTGCATGATTTTCTCGCCTTCCAAGCATCGGACCATCGCACCGGCGACTCCGCTCGCGTCAATTCGCCCGGACACCACCATCACGGTATGCCGTAGCACGATACACGACCTGAAACAGATGTTTTCAGGCCGTGACTACCCTCCGTCGACAGCGTCTTCCTCGGTAAGCATCCTCCCGCCAGTAGAGGTCGATCATGCCCGCCGAACGCCGTTGGACCCTCATGCTCGTTCCGAACGGCTGCGAGTCCGCGCGCACGATCACCGTGAGTGCCACGACCCTCCGCCGTATCACGCGCGCAGCAGGTGCCACCGCTGTCCTTGGCGCCCTCGCCATAGCGCTCAGCCTGGCACATGTGAGCATCTTCCCGCGCTCCGCTGCCGCCGTCGATCGTCACCTTTCACCCGCAGTCCAGGCGCGGCTCGACGGGTTGCTAGATACCATCCAGACCATCGCCCGTCGCGACGAGCAGATCCGCCTCTTGGCCGGACTCGGCGACGATTCCAGCTCCCCCTTGTTGGGCGACCACGGCGCTGACTCGGCGGAGGTTCGTCGCGAGGCCGTCGCCTACCACCCGAACCTGGACGCCCTCATTCAGCGCGCCAATACCCTGGCCGCCAGCTTCGCCGAAGTCTCCGATACGCTCGCCCAGCACGCCGAGCGGTTGTCGCACATCCCGTCCATCATGCCAACGGCCGGATGGCTCTCGAGCGCCTTCAGCCGGTCGCGCTTCCATCCCATCCTTCACATCTCGCGACCGCACGAAGGCATCGACGTCAGCGCTCCTATGGGCGCCCCCATCGTCGCGCCGGCCGCCGGCGTGGTGACCATGGTGACCGTGCAGAACGGGTACGGCAACGTGATGGAGATCGACCATGGCGGCGGCATCACGACCAAGTACGCGCACTGCTCGCGCATCGTCGTGCGTGTTGGCCAGCATGTGAAGCGCGGGCAAGTGATTGCCAACGTGGGAAACACGGGCCTCTCCACCGGGCCGCACCTTCACTACGAGATTCACGTGAACGGCAAGGTGGTTGACCCGCTCACGTACGTATTGCCCGCCGGCGCTATTCCAGACTGAGTTCATCCCGCACGACTTTGGCCGCCCGGCCGGCCGCCGATGCCGCCATTGACTTCTCTCCCCGTGCGTCCCAGTGTGGAGGCATCACCTCTGTTGGGCTTCGACCGAGGAGGTCGTTTATGCGGACTCTTGGTCAGTCGTGCGCGGCGTTGGCGCTGGCGATGGCGGCATGCGGGCCGGCGCATCAGGCGCAGCCCACCCTCACTCCGGACGGCGCGTTAGTCTACACCGCCGACGAAATTGCAAAGATGCAGGTGGCCACGGCATGGGATGTCGTGGCGCGGAGCGGACGAATGAATCTCGCCGAAGCCAGCGACGGCAGCTCCGCCGTGATCCGAAATCGCCGTGGCCACAGCAGCATTCTGTTTCCCTCGGCGGACATGCCCCTTCTCATCATAGACGGGGCACGGGTGCTAGACCCGCGGGCGTTGCAGGAGATCTCGGCGCGAACCATCGAGCGGTTACAGATGATCGACGGCATGCAGGCGGCGTTGACGGAAGGCACGAACTCCGGGGGCGGCGTGATCGCCATTACCACCAAGACGGCGCCCGATTCCACCTGACACGCGCACAACACGAAAAAAGCGCGGCGAGGCTCGAGCCCCTCCGCGCTTTTCGTTTTCAGCAACCCCGCTACCGCCTAACTATGGCAGCGTGAGGTCGCACTGGCTGGCGTTGAAGTCCGGATTGTTCCCCTCCTCGAGAGGAATCGGGAAGTTCACGTTGTTGCCGTAGGAGCCGCTAACGGCGCCACGATAGACATACGGCCCAGTCGGGAACACTGCTTCATTCCCAAGGCCATACCCCCCGTCGGCAACTGACCGCGCCAACCGCCGCAGATCACCCAAGCGGTGACCTGTGGCATACAGCCAGAACGCGCGTTCCCGGAACATCAGCGCCAATCGCGCAGCGGGAGTAACAGGATCGACGAGCGGCGCTAACGTCGAGTCCACAAGCCCAGCGGAACGCAGCGCATTGAGGTCGGTAAGCCAAACACTCGAGTTTCCAGCATCCAGCGCTGCTTCTGCTTCGATGAGGCGCGCTTCCACGCCGCTGGCCACCGTTTCCGGCGATGACCGAGTGTTGTCTTTCAGCGGCCCCCAAACCACGGTACGGGTTGCGAAACCTCTGCCCAGCGAATCGGTTCGTACCCGAGGGTCGTGCGATGTGATGAAGTTCAGTCCGTTGATACCTTCGTGGTCTCCAACGCTCCAGCGGCCTTCTTGCCACACGAGTTCATTCACTCCGTTGTTTTCACGCGTCGTGTTCTCGGAGTGCAGCACCTGGTACGTGAAGCCCGTGGGCACGTTCGTGACCACGGTATCCGCGGCCTGGATGTTGGTGCCGCCCAAGTCCATCAACGCGCGCGCCTTGCCCACGCGGGCCAAGTACTCACGCGGCGCATCGGCCGCCGCCACCGCAATGCTGATAGCGGAGTCGAACGTCGCGATGGACGTTTGCAGCATTTGCACCGTCGTGAGCGGCGTCGTGTTCGACTGCGTTCCGTCGGCGTTCTGCTTGGAGAACGGCACCGCGCCGCAATACATCTCGGCCATGAGCAACTGGGTGTACGCCTCCAGGCTCAACACCTGGGAGTGACCGGCATTCGCGGCGTCAAACTGGTTGTACGCGTCCGACGCGGAGGCGGCCACCGCCCGGGCCTGCTCGTTGTTGAAGAAAATCGGCAACAGCGTTGCATTGTTGTTCGTCATGTTGCGTTGGTCGATGACGATGCGCGTCGGGAACGTTTCCGTGAAGCTGAACTCATCGGTCAGAAGTCCAGTCAGGTTGACGATCCCTTCGTTCCCGCCGGACCCGTCGCCGCCAAAGGCGACTCCGAAGGTACCAATGGCCGCGCCTAACTGAGTGGGCAGCTTGTCCGCCCCCGCAACGCTGCCGGGGCTCGCGACGTCCGGATCTTGCACCTGGAGTAGGTGGTCGCACCCCGCGACCCCCAGCGCGCAGAGGGACACGGCGATCCCCACTCGCAGCCGCGCGGACACAAAAGAAATGCGATCTCGCATAGGATTGGATTCTCGCTCGAAAAGGTCTTGTCGCATCACCACGTCACGTCCACGCGCAGCGTGTACACCCGGAGCGGCGGCAGCGTCAGGAAATCGTCCGCCGAGAAGTTCCCCGTCGCGTTTTCATTCAGCTCGGGATCGAACCCCTTGTACTTCGTCCAGGTCGCCAGGTTGCGTCCGGCTAGCGTTAGGCTGAGCGACTGCGCGCCAGCACGACGCGCAAAGCTGTCCGGCGCCAGCAGGGTGAGCGACACTTCCCGGAGTTTCCAGAACGTCGCCGGCTGGATGTATCCGGCATCCGTCCCTTCGAACAAGGCGATTGCGGCAGCCTGATCCGCGAGCGAAGAATGCAGATCGTTGAGCGCGGAGCAGTTGCCAAACGCGCACCGGAACCGCTCGGTGAAGTTCAACAACTTCTGACCGCCCTCGTAGTCGAGCTGGCCGTTGATGCGGAAATACTTGAAGACCGTGAGTTGCGTGGTGAACGTGGCCTGCAGCGTCGGGAACGGCGTGCCGAGGTAAACGGCGGTGTCGCCGAGTACCACCTCGCTGGGATCCAGCAAGCCGTCACCATTCGCATCCTTGAAGCTGACGATCGGAACTTGCCAGTAGCCGCCGGCCGTATAGCCGTTCTGGTGCCGCTGAGAATTGTCGGCCCCGAAGATGATCGGCGTGATGTTCTTTCCGAGGTTCAGCACCTTGTTGTGGTTGGACGACACGTTCACACCAAGGTTCCACTGCACCGGATCCTTGGTGAGAATGTTGGCGTTCACGAGCGCTTCCACACCGTTGTTCTGCACGGAACCGAGATTGCGGAAGATCGACAGCGCTTCGCCTTGCGACGGCGGAAGCGGTGCGTTGATCAGCAGGTCCTCCGTGTGCTTGTGATAGTACGTGAACGAGACTGACGCCCGTTCGTTCAACAAGCCCACATCGAAACCTGTCTCGATTTCCTTGGAACGCTCAGGCTTCAGGTTTGAGTTGCCTACGCCCCCGGGAATGAACGCTGCCTCCTCACCATTCGCGGCGATGATGGACACCGGCGAGAAGAACGTGATCGCGTCGCGGAAGTCCGGCTGCCGGCCCGACTCACCATAGGCCGCGCGCAGACGAAGCGAGCTGAAAGCATTCGATTTCGGGAACCAGGGCTCGTCGCCGATGACCCACGAGAGGCTCGTCGACGGGTAGTAGACTTTCTTGAAGTTCAGACCGAAGGCGCTGTTCTTGTCCCCTCGCAGACCGCCGGAGAGGAACACCTTGTCACGCCAGCCGAGCGTTTCGCTTCCGTACGCGCCGAGCGTGATGTCCCCGGTATTTGCCTCGGCGACAGCGAACTGCGCCGTCGTCCCTGACAGTGACCCGGTGCCAGCCAAAAGCTGCTTGCCGAATGCAAACGTCCCGCGAACGGTCAGGTTGTTGTACTGCACGCCGACGGCCGTGGTCGACTTGAGGCTGGGCGTAAGATCGAACGTCGCCGTGGCACCGCCCTGCATGGTGTAGTTGAACGTCTGGAACGGATTGGACGTCCTCTGGCCGAGCGGTAGATCGGCGAAATTCACCGCGTTCGGCGGTATCAGTTCCTGGTTGACGTTGTTGGTGAAATCCAGACCCGCGGTACTGTGGAGATTCAGCCAAGGACGCACCAGCCACGAACCGACCGCGGACGTCGTGAACCGGTCCACGTTCTGTTGCGTGTTGATAGCGGCAATCTCTTGCGGCGTCTGGCCGAGGATGTACCCGTGCCCGGTCGGATCATCCTGCGCATTGCCGAGCAGGCCGCCGCCGAGCACGCCGAGAATGTTGTTGTCATTCTGCGGCAGCCGGAGCCGGCTCTGCACGTAGCCGGCGTTCACGGTGATGTTCATGTTGTCGCGCGGCTGCGCCGACACATTCGCCCGCATGTTGAAATGATGGATCTTGTTCCAATCGAGAATGCCTTGCTGCTTGTCCCAATTGCCAGACAAGTAGTACTGTGCGCGGTCGCCGCCGCCGCTCACGCTCAAGCCGTAGTTCTGGGAATTGCCGGTCTGGAATGGAGTCGCCTGCACCAGCGGATTGAACGACAGAATTCCGGTCTGGGTGCACTCAGACAACGCAACCTGTTCGGTGCCGCACCCGAAGAGCGTGTCGCCCGGCGCGGTCACGTCGATCCCTAACAGGTTGGCTGGCCACTTCGTGACGTCCTTGTCCGAGCCACCCTCGATGTGCATGTTCCACCGCGCTTGGCCCGTCGAGCCGTGTTTGGTGGTGATGTAGATAACGCCGTTGGCCGCCGCCGTGCCGAACAGCGACGACGCCGCAGGACCCTTGACGACTTCGATCTTGTCGATGTCCTCGGGGTTCAGATCGTTGAAGCGCGACGCTGCCTGGCCACCTACGCCAATCGCGCCATTGTTGTTTTGGCCGTTGACGTTCGATTTGTCCCCCAAGTCATCGTTGACGCGCACGCCATCGATGATGATCAGTGGATCGTTGCTGAGCGACAGACTGCTCATTCCACGGATGCGGATCTTGGAGTTTCCACCCACCGTGCCGCCGCTCGCCGTGACCGTGACGCCCGGCACACGCGACTGCAGCATGTCGGAGGCGTTCGTCATCGTCGCCTTGGTAAGCGAGTCGACATCCACCTTGCCCGTCAGCACGCCACTCTCGCGCACACGCTCTGTCCCTCCGGTCCCAACTACGACCGTTGCGTCCAGCGAGACCGCGCGAGCACTGAGCACAAAATCGGCCATCGCCGTGCTGTTAGCAGTGACGGTCACGTTCTGGTCTACTGCGTCGTACCCGATGCGCTGTGCGCGTACCCGCAACGCGCCCGGCTGCACACTGCCGATCCGATACACGCCTTCTGCATCTGTAAGCGCACCGCGATGTGTCCCAACGATGGACACCTGCACGCTCGGTATCGGCTGCTTTGTTGCCGCGTCGGTAACGTGTCCCGTGATCGTCCCCTGCTGGGCCATTGCCCAAGCGGGGAACAATGCGAGGACCGTAGCCGCCGTAGCCCAGCTGCGGACATACCTCGTCATGCCTCCTCCTTCACCCTTCGGTGAACATGAGTGACTGCCGACCATCAAAACGAACCTCCAACAACCCAGGGACCCCGTCGGATCCCTGATCGCGCGAACGGGATGTCCGCGCTACTTCAGAGTCCAGCAAGCAAAGTGGCGACAGCAACGGCGCCGGTGCCGCACCGATCTACACGAGTGGTGAAATGGGTAACATTCGATCTCGAAGGATCACCTGCGTTGCGGAGCATGCCCGACAACATCGGGATAAACGTCGTCACTGCGCGCGACACCGGGGTGATGCCACGGGTATCGCGCACGCGACATGCAACGTCAACGTTCGCCCGATTGGCGACTACATCAATAGATTGCGCCGTCAGCAAATGGTCCGAGTTCGGTAATGAAACTTCGACCGTACGTCATCTCGCAATCGTCACAAGGCCGCCGCGACTGCTATCCCCAGCGGTTCACCCACGTTCAACGAAATGTGCCGTCGCGAGCAAGCGTCCTGGACGCTCGCTGCTAGCGCGCTATGATAGGGGGGAACAAGGAACTAGATCAACCGGATTGTGGTCAACCGGTCGTTCAATGCGACAAACTGTAAATTATATGTGGCCAATGTCAAGAAGGCTCAGCCGCGACGCCGGCGCTCCAACGCTGCGCGCAATGACGGCGCGGGATCGATCGGGTTCTCCCACCGGCCGATGTGAATCTCAAAGTGCAGGTGCGGACCGGCCGCCTCGGCGTCCCCAGAATCACCTACGTACCCGATGATCTCACCGGCTGAGACCCGGTCGCCATTGTTGAGCCCGCGTGCGTAGGCGTAGCTCGGCGGCGCCTCATTGTCCCGCGTGCCCGGGTCGTCGTTGTTCAGATGCGCGTAGAAGTACAGGTTCCCGTCGTCGCCCCGCAATAGCAGTTCGTACCCCTTCCCCTTCTTCGGCCGGCTCGTGGCAATCCAATCCACGGTGCCGCTCACCGCGGCCAGAATCGGCGTCCACCGCGGACAGAATAGGTCCTGTCCCTGATGACGGCGCTTCCCACCATCCCGCGGGTCCCCAAAGCCACTCGTGAATCGCACGGAGTCGGCAACCAGCGGAAATACGATAGGCACCATCCGGGGCAGCGGCTCGCCGCCGGGCCCGCGGGAACCGCTCGCGGTTACGCATCCAACTAGCGCAAACAGAACGGCGAGCCGAACAAGCCTCGCCGTTCCCAATATGCATCGACTGCCCGCGCGGCTCACGGCTTCTGGGGAGTGGGTGCGGGAGTTGGAGTGGTGGGCGGTGTCGCGGGCGACCCGGGCGCCGAGAAGTCCACCTTCGGAACCTCACGCGCTCCTGCATTAGTCACCTCGAAGTACGGCTTCTCCTTCGAGCCGATGACCTTCGCCGTAATCGCCGCCGGAAATCGGCGGATGTAGGTGTTGTACTGCTGCGCTGCTTGATTGTAGTCGCCGCGGGCCACGGCAATACGGTTCTCGGTTCCCGTGAGCTCATCCTGCAGCTTCAGAAAACTCTGGTCGGCCTTGAGCTGCGGATACGCCTCGGCAACAGCGAACAGTCGACCCAACCCCGATGTGAGCGTCGCGTTCGCGTTGGCCATCTGCTGCGGGTCATGGGTCTGAATCGCACCCATCAAACCGGAACGGGCCTGCGCCACATCAATGAAGACCTGCTCCTCGTGTTGGGCATAGCCCTTCACCGTACTCACCAAATTCGGAATGAGGTCCGCCCGGCGCTGCAGTTGCACCTCGATCTGCCCCTGCGCCGCTTTGGCCTGCTCATCCAACGTCTGAATGGTGTTGTAGCCGCATCCCGCCAACAGGGGCATGAGACACAGCAGCAGCAACCGAGTTTGCATTCGATCCTCCCAACCTGAGCGATGTGGGCGATATCAACCGGAAATTGCCGGCACAGATGCGCGAAGCGTGCCGCTTTGCGCGCCCCCGCTCTCAACTTCGCCCTTTATAGCGCTCAGCGCCATTCCCTCAACGGACAAGTGACCGGAGCAAGCACCAATCACGCCGGGCGGAAACTCAACTGCACCACATATTTCCCGGGCTTGATCGCGCCCGCGGTCGGCTTCCACGCTTGCGCCGCCTTCTCGTCCAGGCACTGGTTCACCGACTTTCCAGCGTGGGAGGACCAGGTGTCCGCTCTGACGCGCGCGTCGCTGATTCCGCTCGTGTTTACGGTCACCACCATTGCCACCCCGCCCCGCAGGCGCGGATCCACCTTCTGCCCAAACTCCTGGTAGCAGAACTGGGAGAATGACTGCTCCCGCTGCACCACGTCGACCAACTCGGGGGGCGCCGGGGGAATCGGCTGCGCAACGGGCGGCGGCTTGGGTGGGGTGAAGGTGTCGGGGGCCGCCGCGGGAATCGCACTCTGAACCGAATCCAGGTTCATTGGCGTGGTATCCTGCGCCACCATAGGCGGCGCGGCCTTCTTTTCTCCCGAGCAGGCCGCGAGCAGCAGCATCAGCGCCGTGGGCGCGAGCACGAATCGTTTCATGGAACTCCTTGCTGATCCAGGTAATGAACGAGCTGCTGGACGCCGGCATGATAGCTCGCGAGCACCGACGGAATGTCGTCCCGCGACAGACGCTGCGTGCCTCGCACGTGACGCACCACGCGAATGAAGACGTCCGTGGACACCCCTGTGGCAGCCGTCACTTGCCGCGAGAGAGCCTCATAGTCAGTGGACGGCGTCTCCCCCCGGTCGCGTAACACGGCTCGAAAAATCACCATGAAGGTGCTCAGGCTCGACTCCAGCAACGCTGTCAGACGCTTTCGGTCCCCACCGGCGGCGAGAATCCCCTGCCGGAGCTGCAGCAACTTGCCCATCGCTTCGCGTTCCAACTGCAACCGCAGCTCGCGTGGGTCTACGTGAATCCCCTCGAAAGGAGATTCGCCGAGCAACAGCCGGTGTCGCTCCAGAATGTCCGCGTATTCCATAGGAAACACGTCGCTCGACGTGCGCCACTCCTGTTCCGTGAGCGTGAGTGGTGGAGGATGGCCGCCCTCTGCCCAAGCACTGGCAATCGCCGCCTCGCGCTCCAGCAGTGCCAGGTCCAGCGTCCGCACGATCACGAGCACGTTCAGATCCGAACGTTTGGCAATGTGCTCGCCCGCGGCTGCGGACCCGTAGAGCACCACCGCGCGCAATCCGTCGCCGAACGCTTTCGCGAGCTGCGCCACCAACTGTTCGAGTGTCATCGTCGCCATGTGGACCTCACCAGCTCGAGCCGCCTCCACCACCACCAACTCCACCACCGCCGCCAAATCCACCGAATCCGCCCCCGCCCCCCCCGCCGAATCCTCCCCCACCCCACCCACCCCCTCGTCCTCCAGACCCGCTCATCGCGATGAAGAGCGGGAGGCAACCACCGCCGCTGCATCCGCGCCGTCGTGAGAGCGACGACATGATGCCGATGAAAATGAAGATGAGACCGAATGCGATGAACGGCGAAAAATTGCCGGCAGTGCCTCCACGGCTACTTGCCTCGGGGGGAAGCGACGGCACCAGCGTCGTGTCGAGCGTGAAGTGAAATTCGTCGGCGAATCGGCGCGCGACCGCTTCGGTCACCTGCGCGATGCCGTCCCCGTAATCACGTTGGGCAAACGAAGGCGTGGCGGCTCGGCAGATAGTTCCAGCATCGGCATCGGTGATGAAGCCTTCGGCGCCATAGCCGACGCCTACGTAGCAGTGCCCATGTCCATCCGAGCTCGTTTCCTTGGGCACCAGCAAGATGATGACGCCGGAATTGCGCGTCGGGTCGCCGGGCTTGCCGAATTTCCCCACCTTCCAGGTGCGCCCGATCTGCAGCGTCACCTGATTGGGGTCGCGCTGGCCGATATCCGGAAGCGTGACGACGACGATCTCGCCGCCCGACTTGGCGCGCACGTCATCGATGATGCGCTGAATATGTTGTTGCGTCGCCGCCGGGATGACGTTGGCGAAGTCGTTCACGTACCCGCGCGGTTCCGGGAGCTGCAGGGTTTGCAGCAGCAGGACGGCGCCGATCACGTGCCGGGCGCTAAGCCACACAGTGCGGGTCGCCTCCTACTTACTGAACACGAAGGAGAAGCTGTACGTCCCGCCTCCCTGCTCCGAGGGTGGGAAACGCCAGCTCATCACTTTCTGGCGAATACACGCCTCGGTCGCGGACGCGCCGGCGCCGGACCACGTGCGATTCGTGACATCGACGCCGGTCACGCTCCCTGCGCCGGTGAGCGTCACCGCCACGTTGATCGTTCCCGCGAGCCCGGGATTGACCTTCAGCCCGTACTCCTGGTAGCAGAACTGGAGCTGCGATTGGCGGCCGCGTACGTAGTTGCCCAGATCGGACACGTTGCGGCCCGGCCCGCCGATCTTCTCGGCGTGAATGACGCTGGGCGGCGCCACGCTCACGGACGAGAAGCCCACGCCGCCGCCGCCGCCAACCCCGCCTAACCCACCGCCGCCAGGCGTATTGCCTAACCCTTCGCCTAACCCACCGCGGCCCGGCGTGCGCGACCCCTGGCCGCCCATACCGTAGCCGATCACCGCCTTCCCCGACTGGCCGGGTGTCGAGCCCGCGCCCGAGTTCACGTCCACCCCGCGCAGCACGTTCGACACGTCGCCCACCATGCCGCCGCCCTTCTTGGTCGCGGCCCCGCCAAACGCGTCGCCCATGGCCTGCGCGTCGTTCTTCTTGGGTGCGGGGCGTCCGCCGCCGGCCGCCGGGCGTGGCGCGGGCGCGGCGGGCGCCGCTGCGGGCTGCGCCGTAGGTGCCGGCGGCGAGAGATCTTCCACCTTCACATCGATCGGCGCCGTCTCGTCGGGGCGAAGCAACTCGATCGATGGCGGGACCATCGGTCCAAAGATCACCAGCAGCAGCCAGAGCACGCCGAGTGTGAAGGAGCCGATCCACGAGTACATGATCGCGCGCCCTTCGGCGTCGGCGAACTCGTAGCGCATGTTGCGGGTGAACGACGTGTCGTCCACCGGCGACCGGCCGCGGCGCCCTCCGGACTTGCTCGACGGTGCGTCGGCCATGTTACGGCGCCCCCGACGCCGGCGCCGCCGTGGGAGACGGCGACCGATCCTGCTTGCTCACTTGCAGCGAAAGATTACGGAATCCCGCTAGCCGTGCGGTCTGCATCATGCGCGCCAGCAGGTCGTACCGCATGCTCTTGTCGCCCTGAATGGCCAATGGGACAGTCAGCGGCTCGGTTCCCGCCACCTTCGTGACGCGCCGAATCGAGTCGGCCGCCTGCCGCATCGCGTTGTACAACGGCGGAACGAGCAGCGGTTGCGTGGCGTCGTTCGATCGCGCACGCGCCGCATCGACGGTGCTCATGATCGTCCGGCCGCCGAGCGTGATCTGCGGCCCGATGCCGAGCGTCAACTGCTGCCTCGCCGTCGCGCCCACGTGCGCTTCCGGAAGCCGCACGCCCGGCACCACCGGGGACAGCTCGCCCACGGTCGCGGTGGTGAGCGCGAAGAACCCGATCGACACCAACGTATCCACGAGCGGCACGAGGTTGAGCTCCGTGATCCGGAACTTGGCGAACTGCGCGGCCCGGCGCGCCGCCCGCATGTCCCGTGCGCGGCTCATCCGCTACCTCCCCGTCCCGGCGGCCGGTGCCGCGCCGCGCGCGCGCGTGCCTAACGAGATGCCGGAAAAACCGGCGAGCCGCAGCCGCTCCAATACATGGATGATGTTGTCGTACGCGACATCGTCGGACGGAATCACCAGGACATCCTTGTTCTGCGGATACTGCAGGCGAATCTGTGTCATCAGCGCTTGCAGCTGAGTGAGCGACGTGGAGTCGAGGCCGGCGATCACCTGGCGGAACCCGCCGCCACCAGAATGCTCGATCGACAACTGATCGTTATTCACGCGCACGGCCAACAACAGGTCGAGCACATCCTTTTCGGATTTCACCTGCTGTGCCTGCTGCGGTGTGGTGATGACCACCGGCGGCAACGATAGGTCGAACGACGTCAACGCCATCATCGTCTCGCCCTGGTACGTGAGGAGCGAGAAGAACACGATGGATGTCAACGTGTCCACGAGTGGCACGAGGTTGATGTTCCCGTGCGACGTCACCGGCGCGCGTTCGGCGCGCCGGAGCTTGGAGCGATGAAAGAGAGACGCCATGTACGCTCAGCTCGCGGTGATGCGGAAGGCCGCACGCGCGCTCATCGGTGGCCCAGTCGCACGTCGGGCCGATCGATCAGCGCGTTGATCAAACGCACCTGGAACTCATCCACCTGCTCGATGATCCCTTCAGCCTGGCTCACCAGATACGCGTGCGCCACCGACAACGGCACCGCGGTGAGCAGGCCGAAGCCGGTCGCGTTGAGCGCCACGGCGATACCCGATGCGAGAGCGGCCGACCGTTGGGCGGCCTCCTGCAGCGCCACTGATTGGAACGCGTGCCGTAAGCCGAAGATAGTGCCGAGCAGGCCGATCAGCGTGGCGACGTTGGCCAACATCGGAAGATAGTGCAGCCGCCGGGTGAGCCGGGGCAGCACGCTCAGCGAGGCGGCATCGGCCACGTTCTGCAAGTCGGCTTCATCGCGGCTCCGGCTGCGCAGAATGAGCAGCCCCATGTCGGGGAGCACGGCGTTCGACTGCTGACAGAGCTTGATCGCGTCCTCGATCTTTCCCGCGCGGACGAGTTGGATCACGCGTTCAATGAACGCGCGGCCGTTGATCTTCGACCGAATGACAATAGTGTAGAATCGTTCGGTGAAAACGGCCACCCCGCAGACGGCCACCGCGAGGATGAAATACATGACCGGGCCACCGGCGCGGTAGTACTCGAGCAGGGTCGTCATCTAGAATCGTCCTCCGAGAAAGTACGGCACATGGTGGTCGGCGTGCTCAGTGGTGGTGGGGAGTGCTGTCCGGTCGTGCGCGCAACGAGTCCTGGGCTTTACCGAGTGCCCGCACTACCGTTTCGAGCGAGTCGAGCCGGGCCTTACGGAACTCGAGTTCCTTCATCAATTCCTGAATCTCCGCGGCGCGCGCTGCGGCGTCGGCGACGCTGGTGCGCGAGCGCGCGGCGGCGGTGCTCGTGGAATCGGCGGCGTGCTGCAACGCGGCCGCGTTGCGGTCGGCGCGCTCGAGCGAATCGAGACGTGCGCGACGTTGCGCAAGCTCGCCGCGAATGGCTTCCATTTCCTGTGTACGTGCCTGCAAGTCGGGCGTCGCACCAGCCGCGGCGCCCGCAGCACCCGCCGCTCCGGGCACGCCCGGGCCGCCGGCCGCCATGCTCCGCGCCGTCGCGGAATCGATCACGGCGTGACCGGTGACCTGACTGCGCGACAGCAGCTGGTAGCCGGGCAGTGCCGACGACCAGAACGAGCCCCCCCCCCGCTCGTTCGCGGCGCCAAGCGCCTGGCGGCTGTACGGCGGCACTTCCCGCGGCCTAACGGTGACGACCTGAGGCGTGGGCACCTGACCGCGAATCACGATCGTCTCGCCGGCGCGCGACTTCTTCGGCTTGGGCGGCGCCGCCTGTTGCTGCGCGCCGGCCCGCGCGGCACCGGCGACAAGCGCGATCCCGCACAACACCACCAGCCGGCATACTCGTTGGGAACGCGCGCGCATCACTCGGTACCTCCGCTCGGGCCGCTACTCGGGCTCTTACTCGGACTCGCGGGTGCCGGCGCCGGCCCACCGATGACCGGCGACTCATCCACCGTGCCCGCGAGCGCCGCCTTCGCGCGATCGACCCACGCGTTCGCGATCGTGTCCTGTGCAGCCTTGTCTACAAGCGTCTGCCAGGTCTTGCGTGCTTCGGTGAAATACTGATCGGCCTGTTGCGACGCGCCGGCCTGCGCCGCTGAGAGCTGCTCGCCGGTGAGGTCGGCGGGGAGCTGCACGTCCCTGAGATAGTTGCCGTACTCCCACTGCGCGAGCCCAACGTAGTACGACGACGCGGCGAGCCACTCCGGCGTGCCGGTACCGATGGATCGCGTGAAGTGCCCGGTCATGGCCGAGAGCAGCCGCCGCTTGGGGGCCGAGAGTCGCTCCACGCCTTTGCGCGTGAGGTTGAGGCGGCTGGGGATCGCGAGGACCAGCGGTTTGAATTGCGTGTACAGCGCGGCGCCGGCTCTGAACTCCTGCTCGCCCAGACGCGCCGCGCACGCGGCCTTGAATTCGGCGCTCGGCCTAACGCACACCCGCGCCAGCTCGGCGTCGGCCGACACCGTGTCGCCGGTGGCTTTGAACAGGGCGATGCGCGCCTGTTGGGCGGCCCCGGCGCGCGGATCGCGCGGGAATCGCGCCGCGAACGTACCGTACGCCTTCGCGGCATCCGACGAGTCCGACCCTTGCACGTACGACAGCGCGGCGTTGTACTGCGCGTCGGCCGCGCGTTTGTCTTTCGGATACGCCGCCGAGAACTGCTGGTATGCCGCGGCGGCATCCTTCGCTCGGCCTAACGAGTCGAGCATCACCGCCCGCCGAACCATAGCGTCGGCGCGGCCCGGCCAGGTGGGGTTGTCGGTGATCAACGAGTCGAGGGCCGCGGCCGCGTCTTCACGCTTGCCCAGATCGGCCAGTAGTTGCGTCTCGAGCGCCTGGTATTGTACGCGGTACTGATACTTTGGATACTGCGACACCAATCGCCCGGCCAGCTCGAGCGCCCGCGATTTGTCGGCCTTCGACGTGGCCGTATCGTTGTGCGCCCGCGCCGCGCTGTCGGCAAGTACGTACGTCTCGATGGCGTTGCGCAACGCATCGGGCGCTTTCGCCGACGTCGGGTTGCGAGCGGCGTACGCCACGTACACCTGCTCGGCGGCCGCTTCGTAGTTGCCACTCTTGATCAGCGAGTCGCCGTACGTCACGGCAGCCGCGTTGCGAATCAGATTGATGGAATCGGCCAGCTTCCCGCGGCCCGATTGGCCGGCAATGCTCTGCGCCTTTTCCCACTGCCCCTGCGCCTCGGCGTATTTGCCCTGTTTGTAGTACGCATCGCCGATCAGCTTCTGCGCCGTGGGGGTGTAGGCTTCGTTAGGATATTTCTCCGCGTACGTCTGGAACGTCTTCGCCATCACATCCCACCGTGACGCCTCGGACGCCCGTTTGCCTTTCTCGATCAACGCTTTCGGAGCGGCTTCGGTCGCCGGGAAGGCAGCCACGAACCGGTCGACCGCGGCGAACAGCGAGTCCTGCGTTGCGGCGTCGGCCTTGTTGCGCACCACCGCCGAGTCGAACGCAACCACCGCGTTCTGTCCCGCCTGCTGCGCCAGCTTGGGATCCGCCGTGAAGTCGTACGCCGCGTGCGTGTACGCCACGCCGGCATCCGCGTACGCCCGCTGGCCAAACAGCGCTTCACCGGACAGGAATTGCGCCGTTTGTGCGCTGTCCGACTTGCCGAACTCGCGCAGGTATCGCCCATAGAGATCCGCGGCTGCGGCAAAACGCGCGCTGTCTTTTTTCTGTTGCGCCTGCGACAGCGCGTATTGCGCGCTCTGGCGCAGCATCAGCTCGCGCACCTGCGCGGCCGTGTCGGCGAGCGCGGAATTCGCTTGCGCCCAGGGAGTGCCCGGCGCGAACTGGTCCACCAGCTGCAACCGTGCTTGTTGGGCGCGGTCGGGCTCGATGACGCGGTTCTGATAGATGTCGATGATCTCGCGCTGCGCGGCGAGCGCGCCCGAATCCACGGGCGCTTTCGCTTCCACGGCCTGATACGCGGCCACCGCTCTGGTAAAATCGCCCTGGTCGCGCAAGCTGGCGGCGACACGCCGCAGCACCGGCAGCTCGAAGCTCGACGCGTCGGTATGTGTGGAGAAGTACTGGGTCGCCGCTTCCGCGCCGCCCGTCTGCGTGAATGCGATCGCCATGTATTCGATGGATTCACGGCGCAGCCCGAGGCGAGCCTGCCGGTCGGGAGTGAGCTTGTCGTACTCGGCCACCAAGCGGCCGAACACGTCCACGGCTTGATGATACTCTGGCTGGTTGGGCTGGGTGGCTTGATTGTAGTACGCCCATCCGAGCTTGTAGAGCGCGAGGTAATAGATGTCGCCGCGTGGGGGCGCGGTTTTGGTGGCGTTGTTGTACGCATCAGCGGCCTGTACGAACATCGCCTTTCGTTCGGCGCCGCGCATCGACGACGCGAGGTCGAACCGCGCATCGCCTAACCTGAAGTATGCCTCGGGGCGGTAGGGCGAATCCTGTTTCGTGGTCACGAGCTCGAACATCTTGGCGGCGGCGGCATACTTGCCGTCGGACGCGTTGAGCGTACCGAGCGTATAGGCCGCGGCGTCGATGTTGGTGAACGCCGGGTATTTTGTCACGAGTTCGACGTATCGCGCGACCGCGGCAGTGTAGTCGGGCTGCACGGTGGCGTTGGCACCGCCGCCCGCGCGTTGGCCGGCAGCGTAGTCCTCATCGGCGCTGCGCACGAGGAGCTCGGCCAGCTGGTAGAGCGCGTTCGGACGCAGCGTGCTATTCGGGTAGCGGGCCACGAACGCGGTGAGTTTGTCGATGGCCGCGCGTCGAGCCGAATCTACGGTGGCCTGCGCCGCGGCGGTCGCCGGCGCGGGCGTCGCGGCCACCGGCTGCGCGCTGACACTCGCCGGCGCGGGCACCTGCGCCAGCGCCACCGTGGGAGCGGTGAGCGCGGCAAGCAGCGCCACGGAGGAAGAGGAGAAGACGCGCATGTGCGGCTAGCGGGGCGAGGGAGTCGCCGAGCCGTTAGGCGCGGGGCCGGCGGCGTCACCCGCGGTCCCGCTCAGCTCCAGCGCGCGGAAAAATGCGGCGCTCGCCGATCCGTAATCCGCGGCCTCACGGTCGTGCTGCAAGGCGGCCAGCAGCGACGCCGCGCGAGTGCGCAGCTCACCGTCCACCAACTGCACCATCTGCGCCTCGGCGGCGGCACGCTCCGTTTCCGCTTGCGCGAGCGCCGCGCGCGCCGCGCGCACCCGCTCGGACTCTACGGTGCGGAGCGTGGCCAGCTCCCGCGTCACGAGCGAATCATCGACGGCCAGCACGCGCTGCGTCTCATCGTGCAGCGCCCGCGCGCGAACGAGGCGCGCGTTGATCGAGTCGCGCAACATGAACGTCGGCTGGCGGGCGACCACGGCGTTCAGTTGATGCGACACCGAGTCGGCGACACGCGCATAGATGGCCGCGGTCTGCGACTCGATGTTCAACACGTCGCTCTCGGCGCTGGTGGCGTCCGGGCCGAGCGAGGTGCGGAGGCTGTCGATCAGGTGTGCGTTCTCAGCGGCCATCGCCTGCACTGCACTCACCCGCAACGCGAGCATGTCGTGCACGCGCGTCCTGGCGCGATCGAGCGCGGTTGACATGTGTGTGATCGAGTCCTGGAGCGATACCAGCGTCTTCTCTCCCTCTTCGAGGTCGGCACGGGAAGACGCCGTGAGGTGCTGCAGATCCTCGAGCGCGGCAACGCGCATCACTTGCGCGTCGAGTTGCTGTTGGAGCCGGTAGCGGTCGAGCACTACCGCGGCATCGGCGCCGGACAGTGCTTCCGCCCGCGCGGAGTAGGTCGCGAACACGGCCGGCGACGATACCGGCGCGTACAGCAGCCGGCGCGGGAAATCGGCGCCGAGTGCCGGGACGAGCGAGTCCGCGCGGGCCTCGACATCCAGTACCGAGACCACCTGCGGCAATACGTGCGTCGGCGGCGCGTCCACGCCGCCGTAGCCCGCGAGGATCGTGGCCGCATCGGCGTCGGTATCGTCGGGAAGCGCAAGCGTCTTGCCGCTGCGCGGATCCGCCAGAAAGGCCAAGCCGGCGCCCCGCGCTTGAACGAGCGCGTGCGCCGCGTTCGCGAGCGAGACCGGCGAGCGGCCCTGCATGACCGCCAGATCCACGCCCACCGAATCCGCGAGCAGCTCGAAATACGTCGAGGCATCTGCAGTGTGTCCCGACTCCAGCATCGCCTGGCCCAGCATCAATCGCGCGTCATCGCGTTCAGGAAGGTTGGGAAACCGTGACGCAAAGGCGGCGAACGATGCCCGCGACGAGTCCGCGCGTCCTGCACGGTACAGCGCCCATGCCTGCGTGAGAAGCGCCTGCGCGGCCAACCCGCTGGTGGGCGACACGCCAGCCGCGTAGCCGGCGGCGGCATCGTACTGACCCGCCTCGAACGCCACTTCGGCGGCCGTTAGGCGAACCTGATCGCCGAACGGCCCGGTGGCGACGTTGGTCATTGGCCGGAGCGCGTCGAGCGCCGCGGCGGCATGCGTGGTGTCGCCGGCGATCGAGGTGAGCGCTTCCATATACTGGCCGTACGGCGCGTACACGCCGCCCTCGGCGCGCGCCGTGGCGAACGCGCCGCGGGCAGTCGTCCAATCGTGCCCACGATACGCCGCCAGTCCGTACACCAACGACACCAGTCCCCGGTCACCGCCCGGGTTGCGCACGGCCAGCGCACGGACCGTCGCGTCATCGCCGCGACGGTACGCATCGAGCATCAACTGGCCGTTGATGACGCTCATGTACGGCTCGGCGCCCGGAACGCCGGACAGCGCGCTCGCCGTCGCGCGGAACTTCGCGCCCATGCCTAACCGGTAGTAGCTCTCACCCAGCAGGAACAGGAGATCCGGGCGCGGATGCGTGGAGTCGGCCATCGTGCGCAGCCACTCGAGCCGGGCCACCGCGGCCAGCGGCCGGTCGGAGGTGAGCTCGAACAGCGCGGTGCGCAACTCGGCATCGATGCCGCGGTTCTGATCCGGCAATGCCGTAAGGGGAGCCGTATCGGCGCTGATCACCGTGTCGTGTGAGGGCACGCCCGCGCGGGTGGAGGAATCACTCCCTCCGCCGGATTGCTGAGCGGCGGCGCCCACCGCCATGCTGAGCGCCGCGAAGACCGCGAACGTGCGAACGATCGTCACGTGATCAGACAACTCAGAATGGGGTCGTTCCCTGGCTCGTCCAGGTGCTGGGCACCACCTGTCCGTTGCGCACGGTGAATTGCAGGTACGTCACAACGTCGCTCTTGGCCTCCACGGTGGCCCGCGCGGTCACCGGTTGGCCGCCGAGTGTGATCTTCACATCCACGGTGTGCGACACGGGCAGCACGGCGGACCGGAAGAGCTCATCCACCGCCCCCTGCTGCAGCGCTTGCGTCGCGATCGCGGAATAGGTCCGGGTGTCGGGCGGTCCGCCATCCAGTGAGAGCTCGGCGGCGGTCGGTGACGTTTGCGACGAGTCGGCGCGCAGCAGCACCACCAGCACCGCGCCGGTACGCCGCTTCACCGCGTCGCCTAACGAACTCATCCGGTCGCGCTGCGCCTGCATGTTGTCCTGCGCCGTGGAGAGCGTCTGGTCGAGCTGCACCAGGGCATTCTGTTCGGAGCTCATGAGCAGCTGCCCCGCGCGCTGCTCCGTCGCCTGCGCCAGCGCGTTGTCGATCTGCGCTTCCAACGCGACCCGCTGGCTCCGCAGCTGGCTCAGTTGGTCCTGTGTGCTCTGCAGCTGTTTCACGAGTGCCGACCGCTGCGACTCGTACACCTGCTCGACCGTCGAATCCGACGCGCGGGACGTGTCCGTTTGTGCGCCCAACGCGCCCGCCACCGCGGGGGACGCCGCGAGCGAGACGGACAGGAGCAGCACGCTTCGCCAATTACGCATGGTCATCCACTCGAATGGAGTGCACGCGCCTCACTTGGGCGGATTCTGCTGAGGCGGTGGTGTGGTCTGCTCGAGCTTCCGCAACCGTTCCTCGAGGCGTTTGAGCGCTTCGCGCTCGGCGTTCAACGCCTGCTCGGCCTGCGCCCGCCGCTGTTCGATATCCAGCAGGTTCTGCGCGTGATACGAGGCGATCTCCAGCTCGAGGGAAGCAACTCGCTTCTGCCGCGCGTCGATCTCCGCCTGCAGCGACTTCTGCTCCGCCTCGAGCTGGGCCACCCGGTCCTTGAGTACGTTGCCGCGCAACAAGCCAAACACGTTGCTCTGCCAGCCAACCATGAAGGCGAACTTGTCGTAGTTGTATGGTGTGTGCGCCGTGTCCGACACGCCGCCGGCTCCGATCTCCGTCCAATACAGACCTGCCTGTATTCCACGCCAGTTCAACACCGCGCCCATGTTGTAGTCCCAGGCGTTGTTCTCGAACATGAACGAGATCACGCTGCGCGGTGACGGATACACATCCATTTTGACACCGCCAAACACACCACCGGTGGCATGGTGCGAGTAGGCGGCACCCAAGCCGCCGTCATCCTTGAACAGGCCGTTCCCATAGCCGAGGCTGAAGCTCAGTCCAACGTTCGGCCAATCCTTGTTCAGCTCCGAAAGCGAGAACGACTTGGTCGCAACGCCGTATACCGTCTCGGCTGTCGAGAAGTTCTGATGCAGCGAGTCGGCCTCGTGCGCGCGGTTCGGATCGGAGTTGCTGGGCGGTGCGAGAAAATAACCAAGTCCGAACCGATCGACCTTCGAGTACGGTCCCACGTTCTCGAGTCCGACGGCCAGACTGGGGATCCACCCGGTGATGCCTTGCCGCCCGCGGAAGTCTTCCTCGTTGAGCAGCAGGCCGCGCCCAAAGAATCCCCACTCCGGCGCGTCGGAGTAAACCGAGACACCGATTTCGGCATGCCGCAGGAACGACGCGTACAGCGCGAAGTTGGAATTGATTCCCTTCCCTACACCGAGGCCCGAAGACAGCTCGGATCCCTTCACGGTCTTACCCGAGAAGCCGAGCGCGAAGTCACCGGACAGCGGTGAAACCCAGGCCACCGGGATGTCGATCAGGCCCGAGCCCCAGTACAAGGTCTGCGGATAGACCTGCTGCGCACGCGTCGTGCCCGGCACCAAGCAGAGCAGCGCGGCAAGCGCGGACCACCATCGCGTCATGGACATCACTCGCATGTCTCCGTCTCGTTAGCGCGCGGGCGGTTGTGGTGAAGCTGGGGGTGGGGGCGGGGGCGGTGGCGACTGCGGCGGCTTGTCTGGCGGCTTCTGCTGGCCCTGCTGCAGCGCCTTGAGGCGATCTTCGGCCCGCTGGATGGCGTCCCGCTCGCCCTGGATCTCCGACTCGAGTTGTTGGCGCCGCTTGGCGACCTCTGCGAGCTCGCCCGCCTGCGCTTTCCGAAGCTGATCCTCGAGGCCCGTGATCCGCTCCTCGCGTTTCGCAAGCTCGAGGTGCAACCGTGTTTGCTCCCGCTGCAGCTCGGCAACACGGGAGCGGAGCAGGGTTCCCTCCGCAATGGCGAACAGATTCCCGCTGTAGCCGAGGCTGACATTCATCTTGGTGTAGTTGTAGACCGTATAGAGCGGCCCCTTCGCGGCCGACTTCCCGCCTTCTTCCAACTCGGTACCGTATAGCCCTAGGGAGATGCCACGCCACGTTCCGACGACGCCGGCGTTCCAATCCCACCCGTTGTTCTCGGCCAGAAAATCGATCCGCGTGTTAGGCGACGGGTGTATGGCATAACGTCCGCCGAGGAAGAGCCCCTTGGCGATGGTGCCCTTGTCGTTGTAGGCTGAGCCCAGGTCGCCATCGTCGGAAAAGAGGCCGTCGCCATAGCCCAGGGTCACGCTCGCGTCACTCGTGGCGCTCAACATGAACGACTTGGTGGCGACCGCGTACAACGTGGGCGTGGTGTGAAAATGGCGCGCAAAGGGCGACGTCACATCGGCACCGTTGCCCGTCGGGTCGATCACGACGTCGTGGCCAACAAGCATCCGGTCTTCGTGTGTAAACGAGCCCAGGTTGCGGAATCCGACGGCAATCGCGGGCCACGATTTCCCTTGCTGCTCCTTCAGCAGCAACGCCTGGCCAAAAAATCCCCATTCGGGGTTCTGACTGTAGGCGGAAAATCCAAGCTCGTAGCGACCAGCCCAGTGGGTGTCGATGGAGAGGTTGGTGTTCCACTGCGAGCTCATGTTCAATGCCGCCTGGCCGTCCTTGTTATACGGGATGTGCTTGGCGGACGTCTGGACCCAGAGGTCACCATTGGTGGGAGAGACCCAGGCGACCGGTATGTCGATGAGGCCGGTTCCGAAGTCGAGCGTGGCGGGGTAGAGGTCGTTCTGCGGCGGCTCGGCCGGTACGGCAGCGGGAGCATCTTGGGCCAACAACGTTGGCGCCGTCATCGACACCGCTCCGAACGCCAGAACCGTGAGCGCGACGCCGGGCCGCAACGTGCGCATGCATCCTCCAACGAGACGTGTGGTGTGGGGCGGGCTGACTGGGCGCTCGCGGTCGAGGCCGGCGTATGAGATCATCGGACGAGCGCGATGCAACACAGGTGCCCCATGGTATTCCCGTTATGACTCATTAGGTGGCGCGGAGGTCAAATGCCCATCTCCGAATAAAGCGAACTCTCAACTGCCGCGCCCGTCGCCGCGCGCATGAAGAATTCTTGAACTTCGTCCGGGCCTGGAGCATGATTGCACAGATCGGGCTTGGTCACGGGCGGCGGCCGAGTACTGTGCCTCCCGCGTTCGAATCACCATCGCTCCCACCGACCCAAGGACCGCCGGCACCTGCCGGCGATAATCGCTCCGCCACCACGACACCTTCTTCTCCTCGACGGTAGCAATCGCGCTGTGTGGAAGTGAAACGCTTTCTCCTCCCCAGAATTGTTCGTCCGCTGAGCGAAGGGTCACGTCGCTGACAGCGGGCGCCAGGCTCGAATCGTTTTCCGAGAGCAGTCGACCGTCGACAAAGTAGACACTCGGGCCGAGATACTGCGCGAGCGAGGTTGCACCCAAGTCCGTCAGCTGTACGTGCAGCTTGGTTCCGTGCGCCAGGGCTGGAGCCGTAGAAACCGGTGTTGTCTCATAACGGCACACAAGCCGAACACCGCGAACGCTGCGCGACGCATAGGACTCACCCAACTGGCAAAAACTGTAACATGCATATTCGCGCCGGTTGGGGCGCGACGTCAAGGTAGGCAGTCCGCCCGGCAAGACTTGCCTTACGACTTACCAGGGCACGTCTATGAACGTTCCCGCTCATCGCGAGGCGATCGCGACGGCCTCAGCGGCGGGGGCGCGCGCGGTCCGTTGGACGGCGCGGTGGCGCTGGAGAGCGATGACGGGAGCGCTTGTTCTGGCGTTCGCACCGTCGGCCTTGCCCCCGAACCAGGGGTTGCGACGGCGCTCGCATCCCGCGGAGGCTATACGTACATTCTCGACCGGCGCGCCAATGCGCTGCGCCGTATCCTCTCCGATTTCTGAGGACCCATGTATTTCGTTCGACTCACCATGCTCGCGGCCGCAGGAGCGGCGATCGTCGGCATCGGGTGCGGAGCAGCCGAAAGCCACAGCTCACGAACCGTCGCGACACCCGCCGGCACCGTGGCCGCCCGGACTGGGCCGCCGTCCGCACCGGGCGACACGGGGCTCAATCGCGCTGCCGATCACGCGCGCGTTCAAGGCAGCTCCACGGCATCGGTGTGGGTAGTGGAAGTCAGCGACTTCCAGTGCCCGTTCTGCCGCGAATGGCATGAGCAGAGTTACGCCGCGATCAAGAAGGAGTACGTGGACACGGGCAAGATCCGTTTCGCGTACATCAACTTCCCGCTCCCCATGCACAAGAACGCGTGGCCGGCGGCGGAAGCGGCCATGTGCGCGGCGACGCAGGACAAGTTCTGGCCAATGCACGACTCGCTCTTCGCATCGCAAGATCGTTGGGCGGGCGCTGCAAACCCGGAGCCGGTCCTCGATTCGATCGCCGTGAGCGTTGGGGTGACGCCGGGCCCGTTCACCCAGTGCGTCACGCAGCACCAGATGCGCGCGCTCATCCAAGCCGACATCGACCGCGCCACCCAGTCGGGCGTCAACTCGACTCCCTCGTTCCTGATTGGCGGCAAGATGATCGAGGGAGCGAAACCGACGGACGTGTTCCGCAGTGCCATCGATGAGGAGTTGAAGAAGAGGTAGTTGATGGTTGGAGGGTGGTGGTTGGTGACTGCTAACTGCGACCGTAGTACGTGGTACACCAACGACCAACCTCCAACCTCCAGCACTATGCTTTCCGCCCTCTACACCCTCTGCACAACCCTCGTGCGTTTCGTGGCACGGGTGGCGCCGGACCGTGAGGGGAAGATCTGGCAGTCGTTGCGCGCGCGCCGGGGAATACGGCAGCGCTACGCGGCATGGGGGGCGGCACATCGAGACCCGGCGCGGTCGCTGCTCTGGGTACACGCGCCATCGGTCGGAGAGGGGTTGCAGGCGCGACCGGTGCTGGAGCTCTTGCGCGCGGCCCACCCCCGTTTGCAATTGGCGTACACCTACTTTTCGCCGAGTGCCGAGCGCTTCGCCCGATCGTTAGGCGTGGATTTTACCGACTACCTGCCGTTCGACACGCCGGGCGACGCACGCGCTGTGCTCGACGCGCTGCGGCCACGCGCGCTGGTGTACAGCAAACTGGATGTGTGGCCGATGTTCACGCGCGAGGCCGCGCGGCGCGGTGTGCGGCTGGGGCTCATCAGCGCGACCCTGGCCGAGGACTCGGGGCGCCGCTCGCGGGCCGTCGCGTCGCTGCTGCGCGCCGCGTACGCCCGTCTGGATGCAGTCGGGGCCATCGACGCCGAGGACGCGGCGCGACTGGTGTCGCTGGGTGTTCGCGAGCGGGTGATGCAGGTGACGGGGGACACGCGCTACGACCAGGTGTGGGCTCGCGCCCAACACACCGATCCCGGCGGCGCGCTGCTGGCGCCGCTGGCATCGCTGCGTCCGACGCTGGTAGCCGGCTCCACGTGGCCCGCGGATGAGGCGGTGCTGCTCGAGGCCTGGCGCACGGTGCGCGCGGCCGTGCCCGACGCGCGTCTCATCATCGCGCCGCATGAACCCAAGCCATCGCATCTGCGCCCAATCGAGCGGTGGGCCGTCGGCGAGCGTTTGTCGTTGGCCCGGCTGGGCGATCCGCGCGCGGCGGTGGCTGACGTGGTACTGGTGGACCGGGTGGGAGTGTTGGGCGAACTGTACGCGCTGGCCACGGCGGCGTTCGTGGGCGGCGGCTTCCACGACGCCGGCCTGCACTCCGTGCTCGAGCCGGCCGCGTTCGGCGCGCCGGTGGCGTTCGGCCCGCGTTGTGAGCGAAGCCGCGACGCGCGGTTGCTGCGCCAGGCCGGCGGCGGCGTGTCTACGGACACGGCCGGCGCGTTAGGCGCTGGGCTGGTCCTATGGTTCAGCAACGACCCGGCACGGCGCACGGCGGGCGATGCTGCGTTAGGCGTTGTACGCGACGGGCTCGGCGCGGCGGACCGCTCGGCGAGGCTGGTGGGGGCGCTGCTGGACGCCGGCGATCACCCCGGTGTCAGGGCATCTCGTTAGGCGAGACACCAACGGCATCGACGCCCAGGTTGCGCCGCACGCACGCCAGGAGGTCGCTCAGGTCGACCGGCTTGGCCAACAATTCGTCGGCGCCGGTAGCGGCCGTCTCCTCACGCGCGCGCTGCGTGCCGAGTCCGGTGAGCATCACGATGCGCGACCGCGCACCGTGCGGATGCTCGCGCATCGCGCGACACACGG
Source organism: Gemmatimonadaceae bacterium (assembly GCA_025450035.1). Classification (GTDB taxonomy): domain Bacteria; phylum Gemmatimonadota; class Gemmatimonadetes; order Gemmatimonadales; family Gemmatimonadaceae; genus JADGGM01. The sequence continues at coordinate 302 of JANWIF010000026.1, read as the reverse complement.
CCCACCCGTCCCGCCCGGGCATCAATACGTCGAGTAACACGAGCGCGGGCCGCTCGGTATCGAACAGCGCGAGCGCCTGGTCCGCGTTGTGGGCCACGCGAGTCGCGTAGCCGCGCAGGTCCAGGTAGCGCCGCAGAATGTCCGCGTTCTCGCGGCTGTCATCGACGATGAGAATCGTCGGCGGGGTCATGAAAGTCCATCACGACATGAGCCACGCGCCAACGAACGCGCCGACGATATGGGCCAGGGATCCCTCGCTATGTCCTGATGACAACAGGCCGCCCCCCCCTCCCGTCGCGGGG
>JANWIF010000025.1 GCA_025450035.1 Gemmatimonadaceae bacterium | reverse complement strand
GGGGGGGGGGTGTACCACCCGCCAATCTCCCCCCCCCCCCCCCCCCCCCCCCCCCAGCGGCCCGTGGAATTTTCCACGGGCCGCTTTTCGCTGTTCTCCACTCACACCTGGAGTACCCGATGCCGCAGAGCCCGAGCACCAACCATCGCGCCGATGCCGCCGAACCGACCGTGACCGGCCTCCCCGAATTCGTCGCGCAGCAGTACGCGCACTACGACCCGGAGGCCCACGCTGTGTGGCACTCCCTGTACGAGCGCCGCATGACCACACTGCGCGACACGGGCAGCGAGGTGTTTCTGCAGGGCATCGACCGTATCGGACTCTCCTCCCACCACGTACCCGATCTTGCCGACGTAAACCGTCGCCTCGCCGCGCTCACGACTTGGCAGGCCGTGGGCGTGCGCGGCTTCATCCCGGCCGCGCAGTTCTTCCGGTGTCTGTCCCTTCGCCGGTTTCCCACGACCCTCGGCGTTCGCCCGCGGAGTCAACTCGACTACCTTCCCGAGCCCGACATCTTTCACGATGTGTTCGGCCACGTCCCGCTCCACGCCGAGCCCGTGTTCGCCGATTTCCTCGAGCGGTTCGGCACCCTCGGCGCCGCCGCGCGCACCGACGAGGAGACCCAGGCGCTCGCCCGCCTCTTCTGGTTCACCGTCGAGTTCGGACTGATCGACGAGGGCGACACGACCCGCGTCTACGGAAGCGGCCTGATCTCGTCGCACGGCGATGCCGCCAACGCGTTAGGCACCACGTGTGAGCGCCGGCCGTTCAGCCTCGATGCCGTGATCGCGCAACCGTTCGAGATCGATCACTTCCAGAACGTGCTGTTCGTAGTGCCGTCGTTCGACGAGCTGTATCGAGCGGTGGAGGAGTTGGGGGCACGGTTCGCATCGTGAGCCGCGTCCGCCGTGCCCGCCGCGCTCGGCGAACAAGGTCGGCCTCCGTGTTTACTCAGATACTCATCGAACCACGCCACCGAGCGATCCACGACGTCGCGCCGTCGCGATCCGGCGCGCGGTTCTGGCGGCCGCGTCCACGGCACAGAGCGCCGGGTGCCTCCGGCTGCGGAAGAAGGCTCCGGCGACAACCGCATGGATGCTCATTCTTGACGAACATGGATTTGCCGTTTGAAAAGACAAACGCGCAAACCCTCCAAGCGGTGGCTGCAGGACGCCATCCCTCGCCGCCGAAGCAATTCGACCCATCTCGATCATCCGTGATACGTTGTTCCCACTGGCGATCGCCGTATCTACTCCCGGAGCGCACTCGACGGATCCAGGGCCGCGGCGCGCCGCGCGGGCAGCCAGCTCGCGGCGACGGCCGTCACCAGCAGCACCACCGAAGCGGCGACCAACGTCACCGGGTCCATCGGGCTCACGTCATACAGCATCGTCGCGAGCACGCGCGTGAGCGCGGCGGCGACCACGAGCCCCGCCGCAACGCCGAGCACCGCATCGGTCAACCCATGACGCACGACTAACCGGCGCACGTCCGCGGGCCTCGCCCCCAGCGCGAGGCGCACGCCAAGCTCACGCGTGCGGAGACTCACCAGATACGCGATCACCCCGTAGATCCCCATCGCCCCGATGATCATCGCCACGATCGCCGCGATACCGAGCACCATGAGCGTGAACATCGTGCGCGACACCGCGGCCGACACCAGTGCGCTCACGGGCATCACCCGGTAGATCGGCAGGGCGGGCGCCACGCTGTACACCGCTCGGCGCGCGGCGGCGGCAAGGCCCGCCGGGCTTCCGGTCTCCGCGCCGCGCACCACGAACGCGACGTCGCGCGGCGTCCACGGCATGCCGGCCGCGTCCACGGTGACCAACGGACTGTACACGGTTTCCGACGGCGGCTGCTCGAGGCCCGCCTCCCGCACGTTCCCGGCGACGCCGACCACCGTGGACCACGCGTCCGTGGGATTCATGCGCACGCGTTTGCCTAACGCAGACTGCCCTTGCCAGTACCGTCCGGCAAAGGCGGCGCTCACGATCACTTCGCGCGGCAAATGCGCGGTGTCGGCGCCGGCATCCGGCGCCTGGAATCCGCGACCCGCGAGCAGCGGAATGTCCATCGCGCGGAAATATCCGGGGGTCGCGAACACCATCTCGTGCACGCCGGGAATTCCCCCCATGCCCAACGGGTGGTCTTCGATGTAGACGGCGCTGTCCTGCCGGCCCTCGTCATCGAGCGGGAGCTTCGTGGCTGCGCCGGCGAACTGCACGCCCGGCACGGCACGCAGTGCATCGAGCGTCTCGAGCATCACCCGCGCCGCGGCGCCGGTCGTCGGATACGCAGCCGGCGGCAACGCCATCCGGAAGGTGAGTGCATGCTGCGCGTCGAAGCCGGGATTCACCGCGACCAAACGCGAGAAGCTGCGCGCGAGCAGACCGGCCGCGGCCAGCAACACGAGCGCCAGTGCAACCTGCACCGCGACCAGCGCGCGGCGCGTATGCGAGCGCGTGCGTCCGCCGCTGGTCGCCCCGCCGCTCGCCATGAGCAGCGCCGACAACGACGCGCCTCCCGAGCGCATGACCGTCACGGCGCTCACGACGATGGCGGCGAGCGCCGCGATGCAGGCGGTCGCGCCGAGTACGACGCCATCCAGACGGACCTCGGCAAGACGCGGAACAGTCGCGCTCGTGTCGGCCGACTGGAGCAGATGAATGGCAACCACGGCGAAGCCGAGTCCGAGCGCGGCGCCGAGTACCGACAGGATGACCGCCTCGGAGAGAAAATCCGCGAGCAGCGACCCGCGGCCGGCGCCGAGCGCGCGGCGCACGGCCAGTTCGCGCTGGCGTCCCTCCGCGCGAGCGAGGAACAGGCTGCCGACGTTCGCGCACGCGATGAGCAGCAGCACGCCGGACGCGCCGAGCACGATCCACAAGATTCGCCCAACGTCGCCCACGATCACGTCGCGCAGCGGCCGCACGACCGCGCGCATGTGTGTGACCGCGATCGCACCGGCGGTGAGCCGGCCCGGAAACACTTCGGGCACGTGCGGCAACAGGCGCTGGAGATCGGCCGTGGCGGCCGCGAGGGACACGCCGTCGCGCAAGCGCGCGATGCCGCGATAGTCGAAGGCCGCGGACCTGGTGTGGGCAGGGTCGAGGACCAGCGGCAGCCAGAGCGTTGTCTCGAGCGTCGGGAAGCCGAAACTCTCCGGCATAACGCCCACGATCTCGCGCTCCACGCCGTCCACCATGACGCGCCGCCCGATGATCGCGGGGCTGGCGCCGAACTTTCGCTCCCAGAGTCGTTGGGCGATGACGACCACCGGCTCGGCAGCCGGCTGGTTGTCCGCGTCGCCAAGCCTTCGGCCTAACTTTGGCGCCGCCCCGAGCACCGAGAACAGGCTCGCGCTCGTCCATGTGGCGGACACGCGCTCCGGCGCCGCCGATGCGCCGCCGCCCGACGATGCACCGAGAGCGTCACTCAGGTTCGCGGCGCTGGACCGATACGCCGCAACATCGGCGAACACGTGGTTCTGTTTCCGGTACATCAGGAACGTGGCATCCGACTGGTCCACGTTCAATACGCCGGACACGGCCAGCGTGTGCGACAGGTCGACGAGGCGCGCGGCGTTCGGGAAGGGAAGCGGCCGGAGGAGCACGCCGTTGACCACGGTGAACACCGCCGTCGCGCCGCCGATGCCTAACGCAAGCGTGAGCGTGGCCGACATGGCGAAGGCGCGGGCGCGCAGGAGCCGGCGGGCGGCATATCGGAAGCGCATCATGATGAGCAACAGTTGGTCGTTGCGCCGCGCGGGGCCATGCTGGGTGCCGAGATTTTGCGTTGTTCTGACATCCGGCCGGGGTGTCCTGACATTCGCCTGCGGAAGTTGGACAAACGTCTCGTTCAACAGGGATCACGTACACCGGCGCGGCTCGGAACGCGCGTCCAGAAGATACGCGACCAGGTCGGTCGCGGTGTACCTTTGACGCTCCGATCGCGGCGGCGAAGTCACGTGCCCTCGTCCTCGAATCACTTCTATGACCGACACCACACACGCAACCGCTGCCCAACCCCCTCGAGTCCTCCGCCTGCGCGACGTCGTGCTGTTCAACGTCGTGGCCGTGCTCGGACTACGCTGGTTGGCCACCGCGGCCAAGGCCGGCCCTGGCGCGCTCTCGCTCTGGATCCTCGCCGCAGCCCTGTTCTTCGTGCCGCAGGGACTCGCGGTCCTCGCCCTATCGGCGCGGTACCCCAGCGAAGGCGGAATTTATACGTGGACCCGCGAAACGCTCGGCGAAGGGCACGGCTTCGTGTGCGGTTGGTGCTACTGGATCAACAACGTGCTGTACTATCCCAACCTGCTCATCTCGACCGCCGTCATCGCGACATGGGTCGTCGGGAAAGGAGAGAGCGGACTCGCCGACAACCACGCGTACGTCCTCACCGCGACGCTGCTGGCCCTCTGGGTCGCGGTGGCGGTCAACATCGCGGGCGCCGGCCGCGGCAAGTGGCTCCAGAACCTCGGCGCGTTAGGCTCGTATATCCCGGCGATGATGCTCGTGGGCGTCGGGATCGTCGCGGCGGTCAGCGGCCCGCCCGCGACCCCCATCACCCACGCGTCGCTGACGCCGCACCTGTCGAATCTCGCCTCGCTGAACCTCTGGGCGTCCCTCGCCTTCGCCTTCAGCGGGCTGGAATTGTCGTCGGCCATGGGCGACGAGGTGCACGACGCCGCGCGCACGATGCCGCGCGCGGTCCTCATCGCCGCCCCGCTCATCGCCATTGCCTACATCCTCGGCTCGGCGGCGATGCTGTGGCTGCTTCCCAGCGACCAGGTGAACCTCACCGCCGGTTTCATCCAGGGCATTTCGGTCGGCGTGGCGCGGATCGCGCCCGGGCTCGGCTGGATCGCCGCCGCGGCGGCCGCGATGTACACCATCGGCAACCTCGGCGGCGTTGGCGCGTGGCTGGTCGGACCCGCGCGCGTCGCCTTCGTCATCGGCCTCGATCGCTATTTCCCGCGTGCCTTTGGAAAGCTCCATCCGAAGTACGGCACCCCGTATGTCGCGATGCTCGTCCCTGCGGTGCTGGCGAGTGTGCTTCTGGTGGTCGCGCTGTTAGGCAAGGGCACCACGGTCGAGCGCGCCTACCTGATCCTGCTCGACACGCAGATCCTGCTGTACTTCATTCCGTACCTGTATCTGTTCGTGAGCTTCCTGCTGCAGTTCGCCGTTGGGCGGCGGGCGGCGGCGAACTCCCTCGTCCCGTTAGGCGCCAAACATCCGGCACTTGGCCGGGTGCCCGGCGGCAGGACCACGGCGCTCCTGTTCGGGACGAGCGGGTGGTTGGTGACAGCCTTGGCGATGATTCTCGCCGGTATCCCGCCGGAGGGCGGCGAACAGGCCGTGCTGTTTCTGATGAAGGTGCTCGGCGGCGCGGGCGCGTTCCTCCTGCTATGAGGCGTGCACTACTCGACTGAAGTCCCTGTTTCCGGCCCGCGCGCGGCGCCGACCACAGGACCGTGAACGGCGGCCACCCGCTCTGCCACCACGCGGCGTCAGGCGTCCGCCTATCGCCGTGCGCACCCGGCACGCTACTGCACGCCCGCCGGCGGACGCACGTCGGCGTAGTCGAACCGGGTCGAAATTCGGCTTCCGACGTCGCCTAACTGCGACTCCTCACGCAGCGGCAGCCCCGTACCGTTCGCGATCCATACCTGTGAGTCGACCGTTCCGGCCTCGGTGACCGAGTGCACGCTGTACACCGTCGCGGTTATACCGCTCACCGATTCGGTGCGCACCTTGTGGCACGAGTATGCCTTCGCGTCCCGAATATTGGACTGGGTCCGGGTCAGTTCCTCCTGCGGCGTGATGGGACTCCGCATCCATTTCCCGTCGACCCTGAGATAGCGCACCCGGCCCGTGGTGATGCTCTCCGACATCGTGGGCGCCCCGGGACCCAGGTTCATCGTGATGTACGAGTGGTTCGGCGTCGAGATCTCCTTCTGCCCCGCTTCGAACACGACTTTGCACGATGCCATGTCCTTCTGGGCGCGCGCCACCTGCGGAACGATCGCGACGCACACGACGCTGAGGCCAATGAACATCGAACCATGACACCTGCGCATATCGAACCTCCGTCCCCGAGATAACTGATTACTTCCGCTGACGGGATCAGGATGCGGGGCGCTAGTTATCCCGCCGTTGGCTGCCCGTTACCTGCGCGTTAGCCATGGGGGGCGCCCAATGGATGGGCGCGCGCTACGAGCCCGGCGAACGGTTGGGCATGAGTTGATTGAGAATCGGCGTACCGAGCCCTGCAATGACAGGCGACGCCACGCCTCCGTTCAGGTCGAACACCTCGATCTCATTGCGACCGCGCCGCATCCACGCACCCGGCAGGTACAACGTCTGTTGCGGGCCCACGCGCCAATACCGGCCGAGGTTGCTTCCATTCACGAAAACCACACCCCTGGTCCACTCGCGCATGTCGAGAAACGTGTCGCCGGTGCGGTCGAGCGTGAAGCTGCCGCGATACACGGTCGGCACGCCGGCGGCAGCGCTCGACGAGCCGCGCGCACTCGGCGGTGCGTCGAACGGAAGGCGATACATTGACCACCCATGTATGGTTGCCCCGTCCACGGTCACCGGCGCTCGATCACCTGGCGCAGCGCGTAGTACTTGGGCGTGGGCCATCCGGCTTCGGACAACGGCGCGTCGTAATCGTAGCTCGTCATGCTCGGCTCGATGGGCATCGCCCGCGTATAGTTCGCCCCCGATGTGAAGCCGAAATTCGTCCCGCCGTGGAACATGTACAGGTTGATGCTCGCTCCCCGCTGCAGCAGACCGTCGTACGCCGGAAGGAAACTCTCGATCGGCGTCGCAGGAAACGACTCGGCCCAGTGCGTGAGCCAGCCCGGATACAGCTCGGCGACCAGATACGGACCCGCGCTCCTGTTGAACGCACTGACGCGCATGGCAAGCGTGTCGTAGCTCATCTCGCCAGTCGCGGCGGCGAAGACGCCCGGTATCGCTCCGTTAGCAAACAGCCGGTCGCCGTCGGCCGTGAACAGCGGAACATCGATGCCGGCATCGACCAGCATGCGCCGTGTTGCCTGCATGTAGGCCGAATCGGCGCCAAACGAGCCGTACTCGTTCTCCACCTGCACCATGAGAATCGAGCCGCCGTGCGTCACCAGCAGCGGACGCACCTGCTCCGCCATCGCGCGCACGTAGCGCCGCGCAGCGCTGGTAGCGGGGGTCGTTGCTCCGGACCGCTGCCGCGGGGCTTTTCAACAAATAGGATGGCAAGCCGCCAAAGTCCCATTCGGCGCAGACGTATGGCCCCGGGCGCAAGATCACCCAGAGTCCTTCCTGCTGAGCGATGCGGATGAACTCCGCGAGGTCGCGATTGCCGGTGTGAAAATCGAAGACTCCAGGCCGCCGTTCGTGATAGTTCCAGAACACGTACGTCGCGATGGTGTTGAGGCCCATCGCCTTCGCCATTCCCAGCCGTTGCCGCCAATATGCTCGCGGGATGCGCGCGTAGTGCAATTCGCCGGAGATGATCTGCAGCGGCCGGCCATCGAGCAGAAATGCGCCGTTTGCGATCCTGAACTCGTGCGCGGCTCGCTGCTGCGCCCCGACCGGGGCGGCGAGCGCGAAACAACAGAGCATCAGGAGCCACAGTCGCTCGCCGACCCGCTTCATCGCGTCTCCATTGACGGAGCTGTGCCGGAGCGATAGTCTCGCCTCGGCGGCGATCGGTTTCGTTTGCCTTCTGACAACCATGTTCGGAGCGTTTTGCATTGACGAGCCACCGGGGTCGTTCGGCCTCCCACTCCACGCCCGTCGCTTCCGTGACGCGGCGCGACTTTCTCGGTCGCAGCACTCAGATTGCGCTCGGGCTCGGTGCCATTCAGTTAGGCGTAGGCCACGCAGCGTTGAGCCGCGGCCTCGGGGCACCGAGCCTACGCCGTGCTCCGCTCCCGGCACGTACCGCCATTCTGGCCGACGAACTCACGCTCGGCAACGATGCCATCACCGCCGTCTGGACCACAACCGGCGGTTCGTTCCGCCCGGCGCGATTCAGCGATGGGTTGAACAAGATGCTCCTCCCGGCGCCGGCGCAAGCATTCACTTTCACGTTCGCCGACAAGAGCACACTGCACGCGAGCGACATGCGCATGATGGCGCCGCCGCACGCGGAAATGCTGGCGGCGGACACACGCGCGTCACGCGGCGCTGAGCGACTCGCCGGACGGCAAGTGACGATAACGCTGCAGGACAGCAGCGGCCGCATCGAGGCGGTGTGGCGCGGCATTCTGCGCGACGGATCGCGCTACATCCGCCAGGAGATCACGGTGCGCGCGATTGGCGCCGAGGTGCCGTTGCGCGAGGTGACGCTGCTCGACGTCCATGTGCCTAACGCAATGGTGCCCGGCACCGTGCGCGGCACCCCGATCGTCATCGGCAATAGCTACGTCGCGTTCGAACATCCGCTCGCCGATAACAGCGTCGACGGCGATCGCGTGCGCTGCTGGATGTCGCGCACGCTGCCGCTGCGACCGGGTACGACGCTCGAGTGCAGCGCCGTGATTGGCGTCGCGCATCCGGGGCAGATGCGCCGCGATTTCCTCCGCTACGTGGAGCGCGAGCGCGCGCATCCGTACCGGACGTTCCTGCACTCCAACTCGTGGTACGACATTGGCTATTTCAACAGGTACACCGAGGCCGACGCGCTCGCGGTCATCGCGGCGTTCGGGAGTGAGCTGCACCAGAAGCGGGGCGTCACGCTCGATTCGTTCCTCTTCGATGATGGATGGGACGACCCGAAAACGCTGTGGCAGTTCAACTCCGGATTCCCGGACGGATTCACGAAGGTGGAAGCGGCGGCGCATGCGTACGGCGCCGCCCCTGGCGTGTGGCTGTCGCCGTGGGGCGGGTACGGCGAGCCACACCAGGAGCGCATCGCCTACGGTAAGGCGCAGGGGTTCGAGACCAACCAGGACGGCTTCGCCTTATCGGGCCCGGTGTACTACAAGCGCTTCCGTGATACGTGCGTGGACATGATCACGCGATTCGGCGTCAACCAGTTCAAGATCGATGGCACGGGCGATTCCTCCAATACGTTTCCGGGCAGCCGGTTCGACAGCGACTTCGACGCGGCCATTCACCTGATCGATGAGCTACGCGCCGAGAAGCCGGACCTGTATGTGAATCTCACGACCGGGACGTATCCGTCGCCGTTCTGGTTGCGGTACGCCGATTCGATCTGGCGCGGCGGGGACGATCACGACTTTGCGGGCATCGGTTCGGCCAGACAGCGCTGGATGACGTATCGCGACTCGGATACGTACGATCACGTCGTCCGCGCTGGTGCGCTGTTCCCCATGAACTCGTTGATGCTGCACGGGATGATCTACGCCAAGCAGGCGCACGACCTGATGACGGATCCCGGCGGCGACTTCCCGAGCGAGGTGCGCAGCTACTTCGGCACCGGAACGCAGTTGCAGGAGATGTACATCACGGCATCGCTGCTCTCGCCGTCCAACTGGGACACCATCGCCGAGTGTGCCAAGTGGTCGCGGGCGAACGCGGACACGCTCGTGGACACCCATTGGGTCGGCGGCGATCCGCAGCGGCTGGAGCCCTACGGTTGGGCATCGTGGTCGGCTCGCAAGGGAATCCTCACGCTCCGCAATCCGAGCGACGTGGCGCAGCACATCGCGATCGACGTCGAGCGCTTATTCGAGCTGCCGCCGTCCGCCCCGCGCGAGTATTCGGCCGTCAGCCCGTGGCACGACCAGCGCTCGCGCGCGCCCGCGACCTTCCGCGCCGGCGAGGAACGCAGGCTTCGCCTTGACCCATTCGAAGTGTTGACGCTCGACGTACGACCGCGATGATGCGAACCAGTCGTGGGTCCGTGCCCGTGATACTTGTCTCGCGCTCTACGACCCTGGTGGATACCAGCGAATGCAGCTGACGTCCCTGGATTGGTTCATTGTCGCCGTCAGTCTCGCGCTCTGCTATCTGCCGGCGTTTTTCTACATCAAGCGGTCGCAGTCGAGCGTCGCCGAATTTTTCACATCGGGACAGTCGGCGCCCTGGTGGCTGGTGGGCACCTCGATGGTGGCGACCACGTTCAGTACGGATACGCCCAACCTCGTGACCGACTTCGTGCGCTCGCACGGCGTGTCGTACAACTGGGTGTGGTGGGCGTTTTTGCTCACCGGCATGGCCACGGTGTTCTTCTACGCCCAACTCTGGCGCCGCTCGGGCGTTCTCACCGATCTCGAGTTCTACGAGGTACGCTACTCGGGGCGGCCGGCCGCGCTCGTGCGCGGATTCCGCGCGGTGTACCTCGGCCTGTTCTTCAACATCATGATCATGTCGACGGTCACGCTCGCCGCGATCAAGATCGCCAACGTGATGCTCGGCTGGGATAGGCTCCAGACGGTGGTGATCGCCGGCACCGCGTGCGTGCTCTTCGCCTCGATCTCCGGTCTGTGGGGCGTGCTCACCACCGATCTCGTGCAGTTCGCGCTCGCCATGACCGGCGTCATCGCCGCCGCGTACGTGTCGCTCGATCAGCCCGCGGTCGGCGGACTGTCGGGGATGCTGTCCAAGATCGACCCCAAGACGCTGAACCTGCTCCCCGATTTCCACGATCCATCGCTCGCGATCACGGTGTTGGTCATCCCGCTCACCATCCAGTGGTGGTCCGTCTGGTATCCAGGCTCCGAGCCGGGCGGCGGGAGTTACATCGCGCAACGCATCCTCGCATCCAGGAACGAACGCCACGCACTCGGCGCCACACTCTGGTTCAACGTCGCGAACTACGCGCTGCGGCCGTGGCCCTGGATCATCGTGGCGCTCTGCTCCATGCTCGTGTTCCCGACGCTTGGCGACATCCACCGCGCGTTGCCTAACGTAGACCCGGCGCTGATCGGCAACGATCTCGCCTACCCGGCCATGTTGACCCTGCTTCCGGTCGGGATGAAGGGGCTCATCATCGCGGCGCTGTTCGCGGCCTACCGCTCGACCATGGAGACCCACCTCAATTGGGGTTCATCGTATCTGGTCATCGATTTCTACCAGCGGTTCCTGGCCCCCGGCAAGAGCGAGAAACACTACCTCTGGACATCGCGGACGCTCACCGCCGTCCTCATGATCGCCGCCGGCTCGTTCACGCTGCTCCTCTCGACCGCGAGCGAAGCGTTTCAGTTGCTCCTGTCGGTCGGCGCGGGAACCGGACTGATCTACCTGCTCCGCTGGTTCTGGTGGCGCATCAATGCGTGGAGCGAAATCTCCGCGATGGTGTCCTCATTCGCGGTCTCGATCGCGTTCTTCGCGGCCAGGAAGTTGGGCGTGGACATCCCCGATCCGATTCCACTCCTGACGACGGTAGGTGTCACGACCGTCGTGTGGATCTCGGTCACGCTGTTCACGGCGCCCGCCGACCACGCAACGCTGCTGCGCTTCTACGAGCTCACACGGCCCTCGGGCCCGGGCTGGAAGCACATCCGCGCCGAATCCAGGGTCACCGCATCGCCCGACAGCCTGCCGCAGATGATGCTCGGTTGGACCGCCGGTGTCATGTTCGTCTATGCCGGTCTGTTCGGCACCGGAAGCCTCATCTATGGAAGGCGGCTGCAAGCGGCGATATGGCTGGTCGCCTTCGTGGCGAGCGGCTTCGTCCTCATGCGCGTCGTTCGGCGCATCTGGTTGGCGGACGAACCGGAGTTGAGCGGAAGCGAGACGTCCGCCGAGTCCGCAGCGCGCCCGTGCACCAGAGCAGTGATCCTGGCGCGCGGACTCGGCACACGCATGCGTGAGGCCGACGATCGAGTGCGGCTCGCACCCGGTCAGGCAGCCGCCGTCGAGTCGGGCCTCAAAGGGATGATTCCGCTCGACCGGCCGTTCCTCGATTACGTGTTGAGCGCGCTCGCGGATGCCGGCTTCACCGACGTCTGCCTCGTCGTCGCGCCGGACCACGCGGCCATGCGCGACTATTACACGACGCGTGCCGTTCCCACGCGGCTGCGCATCGCATTCGCCGTTCAGTCGGCGCCGATCGGTACCGCGGATGCCGTGCTGGCGGCACAGGAGTTCACGCTCGGGGAGCCGTTCGTCGTGCTCAACTCCGACAATTACTACCCCGCGGACGCACTCGCGCGATTGCGCGCGACTAACGGGCCGGCGGCGATCGGCTTTTCACGCGAAGGATTACTGCGCGGAAGCAACATTCCCCCGGAGCGCATCGCCGACTACGCCCTGCTCGATGTAGGCGAGGACGGAATGCTCCGGCGTGTCATTGAAAAGCCAAGCGACGCGTCGCTCGACGCACTCGGCGCCCGTGCGCCGGTCAGCATGAATGTCTGGCGCCTCACATCCGAGTTCTTTCGCGCCTGCCGAGATGTGCAGCCATCGCCGCGCGACGAGCTCGAGCTTCCGCTCGCCGTGCAATATGCGATCGAGATCCTCGGCATGCGCTTCACCGTGCTACGAATGGACGCGCCCGTGCTCGACCTATCCAGGCGCTCTGACATTCCGCGCGTTGCCGCTCTCCTGTCCACCACCGAGGTGTCGCTCTGACGAGCATCGCCGCTCGCCTCGCCGCCCTCGGGATGCGCAGCAGTGAGGCGGAACGAAACGCCAAGCGCTTCGCGCAGCTTGGGCGGGAATTGTCAGCGCTGCGTGGCCACGAGAGCGCGACAGCCGACGCACCGTTCGCGTTCTGGGTTCCGGGCCGCATCGAAGTGCTGGGAAAGCACACCGACTACGGCGGCGGGCGCAGCTTGCTGTGCGCCGTGGCGCGTGGCATCTGCGTGTTAGCCCACGCACGCGGTGACCGGCCGCGATCGGCGCGGACCGTCACGCTGGTACGTATGCGCGACACGCAATCCGGAGAGACCGCGGAGTTCGATGTGTCTCCGGCCGTCGAGTCGGCGCCCGGGCACTGGTCTAACTACCCGATTACGGTCGCGCGCCGCATCGCGACCAACTTCAGCGGCGCGATGCGCGGCGCCGATATCGTGTTTGCGAGCGATCTACCGCCCGCGGCCGGCGTGAGCAGCTCCAGCGCGCTCGTGGTGGCGAGTTTTCTCGCCCTGTCCGCCGTCAATGACCTTCCCGCTCGGCCCGAATACGGCGACAACATTCGTAGCCTGGAGGATCTCGCCGGATATCTGGGCAGCGTGGAGAACGGCCTCGACTTCGGGTCGCTCAGTGCCCACACGGGCGTCGGGACATTCGGCGGAAGCGAGGATCACACGGCCATCCTCTGTTCTCTGCCTAACAGAGTACTACAGTATGCGTTCTGCCCTGTAGCGTTCGAAAGGGCGATTGCGCTGCCGCATGGATACCGCTTCGTGGTCGCCGCCAGCGGTGTTCGGGCGGAGAAGGCCGGGCCGGCGCTCGAACAATACAACCGCGTTGCGCGCCGGCTCAGCATCGGCCTCGAGTGCTGGCGCCGGATGACCCACCGAGTGGACGCGTGTATGGGAGCCGCACTGGCGTCCTCGCCTAACGCGTTGGACCGCATGCGCGACATACTCGGCGCCGCCGGAGACGCCGATTACCCGCCCCAATCCCTGATCGAGCGTGTCGATCAGTTCGACGCCGAGTCGAACGACATCATTCCCGCAGCCGGCGACGCGCTGGCGCGGGGAGATCTCGCGACGTTCGGGCAGCTCGTCGCGCGGTCGCAGCGCGGCGCGGAGATCGGCCTGAACAACCAGATCCCGCAAACGGTCGCGCTCGTGCGGCAGGCCCGCGACCTGGGCGCCGTTGCGGCGTCCGCATTCGGCGCCGGCTTTGGCGGGAGCGTCTGGGCGCTGGTGCAATCAACGCGTGTCGAACCCTTTCGCCATCGTTGGGCGGCCGAATACACCGCCGCATTTCCGGAGGCGGCCCGGTTCGCCGACTTTTTTGCGACGGACGCGGGTCCGCCAGCCGCTACGCTATGATGTTTCCCCAGTTCCTTCGCGACACGACGACAACGTTCCGCCTTGACGCCCGCCCGCCCAGCCGAGAGCATTGTGCATCCACGGAGCGACGATGACGACCAATCACGGCCGCGCGAGCGGACCACAACCTGGCCGCTGGCCGATCCCTTGACCGGCTCTTCTCAATCAGCGGCCGCGAACAGCGGCTTCTTTGGCCATCCGCGCGGCCTGTCGACGCTCTTTTTTACCGAGATGTGGGAGCGCTTCAGCTACTACGGCATGCGCGCCTTCCTCATTCTCTACATGGTGCACGTGCTCGGCTTCGACGACAAACACGCCGGTTCCGTGTACGGCACGTACGTCGCCAGCGTGTGGGCGGCGGCGATCTTCGGCGGCATCATCGCCGATCGATGGCTCGGGCAATACAAGAGCGTGCTCATTGGCGGAATCATCATCGCGCTTGGCCACTTCACGTTGGCCTTTCATCCGTTGCCGTTTTTCTACGCGGGGCTGGCGCTGATTGTCGTCGGCACGGGACTGCTGAAGCCGAATGTGAGCGGCATCGTCGGCTCGCTGTACGAGGTCAGCGACACACGCCGCGATGCCGGCTTCTCGCTCTTTTACATGGGCATCAATCTCGGCGCGATGATCGGGCCGCTCATTGCCGGCACGATCGCGCAGAAGGTCGATTGGCATCTGGGCTTTGCGTGCGCCGGCGTCGGGATGGTGCTTGGACTCGTACAATACGTCGCCGGCAGGAAGCATCTGCAGCCAGCGGTGGAGCGTCTGGAGCAGCAGCGGCATGAGGCGCACGCGGCCTCGTTGGCGCGCAAGCACGCGACGCTCGCCTCGGACCCGACGAACCCTACCGAGCCGACGTTCGGCGGCTTCACGAAAGTCGAATGGAAGCGCCTCTCCGCCATGGCCGTGTTCTTCGTGTTTGCCGCAGTATTCTGGGGCGCGTACGAGCAGGCCGGCTCGACGCTCAACCTGTTCGGCGACCGCTTCACGCGCACGTCGATCCTCGGGTTCAGCTTTCCGTCGAGCTGGTTCGCCTCCGTGCAGGCAATCTTCGTGATCGTGCTTTCGCCCTTCTTCGCCTGGCTCTGGATGCGTCTCAAGGAGCGCGAGCCGTCCACGCCGGCCAAGTTCGCGGTCGGGCTCTTGTTCGTTGGACTGTCATTCGTGTTCCTGCTCATTCCGGCCTTCCACCTTCAGGATTCGCCGGGGATTCGCGTTAGTCCGTTCTGGCTTATCGGGTGTTACTTCATTCAGGAGCTGGGCGAGTTGTCGATTTCGCCGGTCGGACTCTCCGTGTTCACGAAGCTCTCACCGGTCAAGATCGTGGGCTTCATGCTCGGTGTGTGGTTCATGGCGGACGCGGTAGGCAACAAGGCCGCCGGCTACGCGGCGGGGTTCATCTCGTCGGCGCCGCTGCCGCTGCTGTTCGGAGTGGTGGCCGCGGTCTGTCTTGGGGCGTCGTTCATCGCATTCTTGATGATCAAGCCGGTGCGCGGCCTGATGGGCGGCGTGCACTGAAACCGGAGTTCCTGCATCGTTCGCCGGCGAACGCAGGGTTAGACGCACTACTGTTCAGATAAGGATTCTTTCGCTGTGCTACTCCTCCACCGCGGAGGCGCAGAGGCCGCGGGAGGATAGGCACCGGGAAGTCGCCGGTGCTGGGGCCGCCGCTACAGACGATCCACCCATCCGGACTATTCCATCTTTGAGTCGGGCGACGTTGAAGTTGATCAACAGCCCGACGCGGTGGTCGCTCAGTTTGAGTTGCGACAGAAGTTGGGCCTCGGTGAATGGCGTCTTATAGCGGGAGGCCGGCGACAGCGCGGTCACCCGTCAGTGGGCGGAGCGCTCATGATCTGCCGCGCCTCGAGGGCAAGGATCAGCGGCGCGCCGCCCCGCCGCGCCGCAGCGATTTGGCTCGCGCCGTGACCAACAAGGATCGACCTACCGTCGGCCTCCACGGTCCAGGACCGGAAGATATGCACGCCACGGCCCGACCGCCTCGCGGTACTGCTTCGCCATCACGCGAGCGGTCTGCGCCACGTGCCCGAGGTCGTGCGCGACCCACGTGGCCAGCAGCTGCCGAAGCGTCACCACGCCGAACTCCGGGTGCTCACCCTCGAGCGCGAGCTGCGCTTCCGTTAGGCGCCAGCCGGCGAGCGTGGCCACGCTCTCGGTGCGCAAACCTTCAAACTCGTCGAGCAGCTCGGCGAGGCTCTTCCCCTCACTCTCGTGGAACTGCGCGAAGCGGTCGAACACCGTGAATCGCCGGTTCGTTCCTTGCGCGAGGATGAGCGCCGCGCGCGGGATCCAATCCGTGCGCTCGCCGTGGATGAGATGGCCCACGATGACGTACGGACTCCACGTCTCCGGTCCTTCTGTCGCGTCGGTCCACGCGGGCGGGAGCCCGGCGAGCAGCGCGCGCACGGTGCGCGGCGTGCGTTCGAGAACCGCGATACCGGTTGTGAGGTCGAAGTCCATGGTGCTCCCCTGGTACGATCATTTTTCACCGCATCATGCGCGCCTTCACGGGCGCCCCGCCACGACTCGCGGCCCGAACCGCGCCGGATCAAGATGGTAGCGCCGCAACATGGCGTCGATGCGTGGACCTGGCGGAAATTCGCCTAACACTCGGAGCCCGTACACCGTGAACCCATCACCGTCGCCGGCGGTGGCCCGCTCCATCGCTGACAGGGCCCGCGTAGTGTCGCCGAGTCCGGCGTACGCCAACGCCAGGCCGGTCCAACGCGTCCACGCGGTGGCGGGTGTAGCCTCCAGTTGGCGGACCAGTGCCAGCGCTCCGCTGCGGTCCCCGTTGCGAGCCAGCACGTAGGCGGCGATGCCGACGCGCGCGGGCTGCACGGTGATGGTAAGGATGCGGCGGGCATACGCTCTGGCGGAATCGGGAATGGCCGCACGATCGTACGACATCGCGAGCACACAGGCCACCGTGCTCGCGCCGGGCTCGAGCGTCAGCCCGCGGCGTATGTCTTCGATCCCCTCGGCGACTTGGCCGGCGTCTACCTCTGCCCAACCGAGATACACCGCGGGCAGAAAGTAGAGTGGATCATGCGCCTCCGCCCGGCGCAGCTCAGGGATGGCGTCGGCCGGCCGCCCCTCGTTCACCAGGGTGTAGCCAAGGCGATACTGGGGCTCGGAGGCGTTCGGATCGAGCGCGATGGCGCGCCGGAGTTCGGCTTCCGCCTGCGTCCACTCGAAAAGATCGGCGTCCACGTACCCGAGCGCCAAGTGCGCGTCCGACAAGGTCGAATCGAGCGCTACCGCCCGCTCGGCGGCGGCGCGGGCGCGCGGGAGGACGTCACCATCACGTGTATCGATGTACGATGGCGATGCCGTCAGCGCGTTAGACAGCGCGGCCCACGCTCGCGCGAACGTGGTGTCGCGTGCGGTCGCCTGTTCGAGCGTCGAAATCGCTTCCGCAATTCCCGGCCCACGCCGACGATAGAGGTACATCCCCTTGAGATAGAGATCGTACGCGGTGGCATCGCTCGTGCCGCTCGCCGCGAGCGATCGCGTACCCGCGCCGGCCAGCGTGACCTGCAGGCGTCCGGCGATGGCGCGGGCGATTTCATCCTGGACCGCGAACACATCCTTGGCGGCACGCTGGTATTCCTCGTGCCACACCACCAGTCCGTCGCGCGTGTTCGACAACTCGGCGGCCACGCGGATCTGATCGCCATATCGCCTAACCGTGCCGTCGAGCACCGTCGCAACATCGAGCGCCCTACCGACCTCCTGCGGCGATACGGTCTTGCTGGCGGAGCGCGCGGAGGAGCTCCGGCCGGCGAGCCGCAACCCAGGCACCTGCGACAGCGTGTTCGTCACCTCCTCGGCGATTCCCTCGGCCAGATAAGCGTTCGACGTGTCACCGCCCTCTGACGTGAACGGCAACACGGCCAGCGACTTGTCGGCCCCCCCCGTCACGAGCGGCGTGGTGCGACGCACGCGTTGAATGATGATGACTGCCATGAGCGCGACGAGCAGCATCGCCCCTGCCAGGATCAATCTCCCACGGCGCCGCGGTTGGCCCGTGGGTTGGGCAACGACATCGTGTGAGGTGTTAACCGATTCAATGGCCGCGAGCAGATCGGTCGACGACCCTGGACGGTTCGCGGGGTTCTTTTCCAGGCAGCGCATGACCAGCGCAGCGAGTGCGTCGGGCACATCGGGTCGCCTTGCGGAAAGCGACGGAGGCGGCTCGGCCACGTGCGCCGTGATGAGTGCCTGCATCGTGCTCCGCCCGGCAAATGGATGCGCGCCGCCGAGCAGCTCCCACGCCACGACGCCCCACGCATAGATGTCGGCGCGCTGGTCGGTGCCGGGGTCGCCGAGCGCCTGTTCGGGCGCCATGTAGGCCGGCGTTCCCAGCGATACGCCGGCCTGCGTGATCCCCCCTCCGGTTGTCGCGCCGCTGTCCTGGGTTCGCGACGCCACAATTGCTTTTGCAATTCCAAAGTCGGTCACCATCGCCGCGCCGCCCGAGAGCAGGATATTTTCCGGCTTGATGTCGCGGTGCACCACGCCCTCCGCGTGCGCATACGCCAGGGCGCGCGCGACGTCGCGCAGAATGTTCACCGCCTCAGTTAGGCCGAGCGGCGCGCCGCCGAGCAGGCGCGCGCGCAGCGACTCGCCGCGCACGAACGGCATGGTGTAATACGGGAGGTTGCCCGACGTGCCGGCGGCAAGCACCGGAACGATGTTCGCTTGCTGCAGACGCGCGGCGAGCTTCACTTCGCGTGCGAACCGCTCGGCGCTGAGTCCCTCGGCGTTTTCCGGGGCGATGACTTTCACCACGACGTCTCGGCCGAGCGTCTCATCGCGCGCCACGAACACGCGTGACATCCCACCGCCGCCGAGTTCGCGCTCGATGGCGTAGCAACTGCCGAGTGTGGCTTGAAGTTGTTCCTGGAGGTCCGTCAACGCCTGCTCACTGCTTCGAAGTCCGGGTTCGGCTAGTCGGGCCGGATCTGGCGGCGGCACACTCGCGAGGTTCGCGTCCCATGCTGTCTCCGAGGCCGTGGTGCTCAACTCCATCGCCAAGCGCGACGGGGTTGTCGACCTCGACGAAAGCACTCGCGAAGTCGCGATAACGTATGGGCCGGCCACGCGGCTGTCCAATGGAACCGTTCTCCGACGGCGCCGCCGGCATTGGCAACAGGTGGGCGCAGCCGGGCCCTGGCGCGCCGTCGCTAGCACTCCTCCCAGTAGATCTCACTCGCCGCCGGCCGCGCGTTCATGAGCGCCTGGAACGTGGGATCGCCTTCCACGCGGTCGACGAACGACGCCAGCGACGCGCAATCCTGGCTCCAGATCTCAAGCTGTGTGATCGGAGCGCTCTCCGCTCGGAAGATGAGTTCGCAGATCAGGTGGGCGAACTGCTCGTCACGCTCCGGGACGTCGTGTGCAAGCTCATCCGAGAACTGACGCACGAAGTACAGATGGATCCGCCGGCCTTCCCGATCGCCATAGAGGCCGATCTGCACCAAAGCGTCACTTGACGCACCCTCAACCGGCTCCCGGAGGAAGCGCTTGAAAATCTTCCAGGTAGGCCAGGGCTCGAGGGCATCGGGAGCGAGACCGATCTCACTCAGCAGGCAGAGGAGCCGCTCGTAGGTTAAGGCGTAGTGCATTCCGGCAGTCACCGTTGCCCGGGACGTACGTGCCTAACGCGCTGTTATAGAGGACGCGCCAGCCTCAAGCGCACGTTAGGCGGTTGGTGGCTTCCGCGATCGCGAGGTGTCCTTCTTCGATGTGTCCGGCGTCGACAGAAATCCCTTCAACCGATCCGTGACCCCCGTGGACAGCCCGCTCTTCTCCAGTTGCTTGCCTATCTGCTGCTGCAACTCGGCCCTGATCTGCTTCGTCGCCACCGATTTCACGTCGATGCCGAACTTGGGCGCGCCCACCGCACCGCCGATCGTTACCGGGACCTCGATCTCCCCCTTCGCATTCTCGAGCCGGCTGATTTGCGACACGCGCTGCACGACTTGTGCGCTGCGCGGAGCAGAGAGTTGGGCGAGCATGTGAAAGTTCAGCGATTGATCGACGAGACCGAGCGTCCCGTCGCCGGCGAGACTCAGATCGCCCGCGTGGAGCGCGAGGGTCGTCACGTGCGCCTGCGCGCCGCCGAGCGTCGCGGCGCCGGAGAGGCTCTCGAACTTCGTGTCCTTGGACGAACCCTCGGTGATACCAAGCGTCGTGTTGATCGCATTGAGGACGGGGAAGTTGCGAACGACGCCGTTCGCGAGCTCGAACGCGAGCGTCCCCGCGAGCGTGCGCGCCACCGCCGCTTGCGTGGTGCCGCTGCCGCGTACGTTCGCCGAGAGGTTGCCGGTGCCTTCCAGCGTGTTCTTCATCGTGGTGTTCGCGGAGAGCGCCTGGTTCACGTCGAGCTTGTCGATCGCCGTGCGGATGGCGAACGCCGGCGTTTTCGTGGTCAGGTCGACGCTGACGGTTCCCTTTTCAGTTCCACCGTAGAACGAGAACGTCATCGGATCGAGCGTGAGCACGCTCCGGGCGTAGCGGAACGGCGCCGCGACTTTCGTGAGCACGATTGTGCCAAAGGTTAGGCGGTCGATCGCGGCGTTGCCGGTGACGGTGAATGTCTTGAGATCGGGTGCGATGGTCGTCGTCATCTCCACCGGCGCTTTGCCCGCGATGGTGAGTCCGGGATACGGCTGCATCCCTGCGAGCGCGAACAGTGCTCTGAGATCGTGGTTCTCGATGGACTCCGACGCGAGATGAAGGCTGATACCACCGGATCCCGCCTTCGCCGATCCGGTGACCGCCGTCGCGCCGAGCGTTCCGCGGAACGACGGCACGACGACGCCGCTGGTGTCGGCGCTCATCTGCGCCTCGAGTTGCGTGATGGTGGTGATGGTCGGCCCGCCCGACGTCGCGCGCAGACTGTCATCCACCACGCGGAGCGCGCCGTTACGGATGCGCAGATCATTGAGCGCGACACCGGCGGATGATGCGCCGGCGCTCGTGTCCTTGGGCGCGCCGCCCACCGGGGGGGGGGGAACCGGTACGAGCCAGTGTCCCGCCGCATCGCGGCGCACGGAGACGACGAGACCGACGAGATCGACGCGTCGCACCGTGAGCGTGCGTCCGGGGAAGAGTGATCGCAGCTCGGGCACCACGCGAAGGCTGGCGATCGCGACTCCGGGCGCGGCGGTGGAATCAGCGCCGCCGACACGAATGCCCGAGGCATCGAGCGCGGGCGTCGGGAGGATCGAGATCGACATCGCGCCGATCGTCACCGGCTGGCGAAGCGTGTTCGAAAGCGCGCGCGCGATGCGATCCTTGCCGGCGCCGGACTTGAGCGCCTGGAGGCCGGCCACGGCCAGCGCGACGAGCACGAGCACAATCGCGCCGGCAATGATGAGGAAGCGCTTCATACGGAACCGATCCAGGCTCAGCGCCGACGTCGCGACGCCGTCGTCCGCTTCCGACCCGCCTTCTTCGCTACCGCCCGCTTCTTCGACGATGATTTCTTCCTGGGCGCTGCCTTCTTCTTTACAGCTGTCCTGCCCTTGGCGGTCGCCTTCGCTTTCGCCGACGCTTTCGCCTTCACTTTCGCCTTCACCGGCCTGGCTTTCGGTCGCGACACGTTCTTTGATGCCTTCTTAGGCGCCGGCTTCGGCGCGGCCAGGGGTGCCGAGGCATGGTGAACCGCGAACCCCGCTCCGTGCGGATCGCCGAGTACCGCGATCACGCCGCCCTCGATCTCCATCGGCCCTCTATGTAATCTCCCGCCACCCTGTGTCGCGACGGCCACGGCGTTGTTGACGTCATTGACCTGGATGTAGCAGAGCCAGGATGGCGGCATACCAGCCATGTCCGGCGTTTGATTGAACATGCCGCCAAACATCTTGCCCTTGCCGTATATCGTATACGAGTTGCCGCCGCCCATGTCCATCTCCCTCATCTTCTCCCAGCCGAACAGCTTTCGGTAAAAGTCGAACGCCTTCGCGGAGTCGGTGGTCATCAGCTCGTGCCACGCGAAGTGGCCGACGACCGGCGTTCCGTCCCAGCTCTGCGATGGCCCGTTCGACTTGTAGATGCCGAACATCGCGCCCTGCGGGTCGTGCAGCACGGCAAAGCGGCCGGTTCCCGGAATGTCTTTGGGGCCGTAGACGACCGTACCGCCGAGCGACGTGGCGAGCCTGGCGGTCTCGTCCACATTGTTGGTCTCGACGTAGGCCATCCAGTTAGGCGGAATCCCCTGCTGGCGCTGCTCCGGGCCGAGTCGGAAGATGCCCGCAAACGGGACGCCGCCGATGGTCCACATGGTGTAGTCCTGGTCGAACTGCTGCGTTCCCCATCCAGCGATGGATGCATAGAATTTCCGCGCCGCGTCGACGTCGGGCGTCGTGAGCTCGTACCACACGAATTGACCGTGCATGGTGAGGTCCGGTCGGAGGGTGTCGGGGGGTCCCGGTAAGGACTGCGTTCCATCCGAAAGAGAGCCCCCTGTGGGCCGTTCGCCAAGCCCCCCGGGGCAATCCCAGGCTTCCTGGTGCAATACCGGGATGGTGGAAGGCTCGCCGTCGGGGGGAATACTCACGTGTGCCCACTTGCGTCCACTCCTTCGCCGAGCATACGCTGTGTTTATGGTCTCCACGTTCCCGCGCTACACGGTCGATATGCTCGACGCGCTTCCGGCGCAACCGGGCGTGCGGTACGAACTGGTGGACGGCGTCCTGCTCGTGACGCCGGCGCCGGGCAGCGCACATGGCGTGGTAGCCGGACGCCTGATCTCGATCCTGCGGTCGGCTATTCCGGAGCGCGTCGCGTACATCTCTCCGCCTGGTGAGGTACGGGTCGGCCGCACCACGTCACTGGTGCCGGACGTTCTGGTGTATCCGAGTCACTTCCAGCCTGGCACGGCGTGGGCGGACATCGATGAATGGCTCCTTGCCATCGAGATCGTTAGCCCTTCCTCTGCCATCTACGATCGCGACCACAAGCGCCGCGCGTATCTCGCCGTCGGCGTTTTGGAGTATTGGGTCGTCGACCCGGCTGCGCACGTGATCGAGGTGTGGCATCCTGGCGATGAGACGGCGGCACGAGTGCGACGAACGCTTCGCTACCGCACACCAGACGGCGGTCGCCTGGTCGAACTAGACATCGCGGCGCTGTTCCGCGACGTCCCCCGCCTAACCGACGAATAGGACCGATTCCTTGCCGGCCCGGTCAGCGAGGGTCCGGACGCCCGGTGCATACAGCGTTAGCCGTCGACGGCCGCAGGTGACCTCTCGGTCGACGGTTCGCTGACGCCCGCTCACCCCCGAAGCCGCCGCGAAACGCGCCGCATACTTGCCGCGCACTCCGCCGGAGAAGTTGTACTCGGTCCGCATGTCCTCGCGGACGCGCGGTTTTGTCGTCTTAGTCGCCTTCTTCATAGATCGTCCGTTCCCGACGGCATGCCGGAATCTATCGCTCAAACGAACCTTGCGCGGCCCGCGCCTCGAATCCGAGACGCGGGCCCCGAACCTTTCAGTGTGTTGCCTGCGCGGTGACCTGCGACGCGCGTTGTGTGGACGTGATGAACTTCGCGATGTCCGCCTTCAGTTGCTTCGCCGAGGCCTGGTTGAGGTAGGCCATGTGGCCGCTCTCGTAATACTTGAGCTCGACCCGGTCGCGATACGTCTGGTCGAACCCCAGATGCGTGAACGTGTACTCGGCGTTGGCGAACGGCGTCGCCGTGTCGTAGTAGCCCATGCCCACCATGACGTGCAGGTACGGGTCCTTCGCCATCGCCAGCCGCAGCGATTCGACCTCGTCCGGATACCCCCGGTCGCCGTACTCCCAGCGGCCGGCGTGGCCCCCCATGTAGTACTGCAGATCGGAGGTGTACTTGAGATCGGTGTGCAGGTAGCGCATGAACGCTGACATGAACGCGCCCGAGGGTGCGACGTCGGACGGGTCGTAGTCCTCGCGTTGGTTCGCCGCGTTGCCGTTGATGCCGATCAGACGCGTGTCGTAGCGGCCTAACGTCTCGCGTTGGTCACGCAGCAGCTCGGTACGGAACGTGCCGGCGTCGATCCGGAGGTTGGTGTTCAACACGAACTGCTCCGACACGCCGGTGAGCTGCGACAGCTTCTGCGCCACCGCGGTCCGTTCGGCCGCCGAGAGCGTGTTCCCCTTGGCCAGTTCCGTCAAGTAGTCGCCGAATGCGTAGTCGCGCGACTGCTGCACCACTTGCTCGAGCGTCTGGGTCTGCAGCGCTGCGGGAAGCTTTTTGTGATACCACGCCGTCGCAGTGTACGTGGGGAGGAAGGTCGCATACCCGATGTCGTTCGTGGGCGACTGCGAGATGTACTGGAAGTCGAGCACCGTGCCCAGCAGCATGATGCCATTGAGTTCGATGCCCTCGCGGGACTGCAGCTCGGAGGCCAGGCCCGCCGAACGGAAGGTGCCGTAGCTCTCGCCAAAAAGGTATTTCGGCGATGCCCAACGGTCGTACTTGTCCAGATAGTTGCGGATGAACTGCCCGAACATGTTGATGTCGTTGGTAGCACCCGTGTAGTCCGACGCCTTGACGCCCGGGCCGGGCCGGGAGTAGCCCGTCATCATCGCGTCCACCTGGACCAGGTCGGTGACGTCGAGCGGCGTGTTGGGGTTGTCGACCAGGTTGTACGGAGGAGCCGGTTGAGCGCCCGCCGGCCCCATGTCCGGATGCTTGGGGCTCATGATGCCCATGTCGAGCCAGAGGGACGCCGAGCCTGGGCCGCCGTTGAAGAAGAACGTCACCGGGCGCGTGGCCGCATCTTCCTGGTCGCGCGTGTACGAGATGTAGAACACGGTGGCCTTGGGCTTTCCGGCGTCATCGCGCAGCACCATGGTGCCGGCGCGCGCCGTAAAGGCGACCGCCTTACCGTCGATGGTGATCGTGTGCTGCGTGGTCGAGACTTTCTCGATCGGCGGGACGCCTACGGAGTCTGCGCCTCCGCTGTCACCACGTGCGGCGCCCGGGGCGCCTGGGCGGCCGCCGGGAACTACTGGGCGCTGGGCGGCGGCGGCGGCGGCGGCAGGTCCGACGGCAAGGAACGAGACGGCTGTTCCGAGCAACAACAAGCGCATGCGCATGACTGGGCCTCCATGGTACCGGTGCAGGATAGTGCTCGAGTTGGGACAGACGAAGGCGAACGGCGGTCGCGGCGGTGGGTGATAGCCGTGTGACCCACGCGAGGCCGAAGTCCTCCCGTCCTGATGCTTATCGCACAAGGGGGGTAAAGCGTTGAGGGGGTTCAGTAGCCAGGGCGACGCTGCAAGACGCGTCTCACGATGAATCCCAGATGTTTACCCGCTCAAGCAGCGTTAGGCAGATGATTGCGAGCTCGAGTCAGGAGGAGATGTTGTATTACAGCCTCATTGCCATCTGAGTGCCGAACTGCTATAGTCACTTTGCCTATAGCAAGGACTTCCGATGGCGCCCGCTCCCAGGTCCGCCTCGCCCCAGCCCGAGGCGATGCTCCCGCTCAAGTCGATCGAAACCCTGATCCTCACGATGCTCGCCGCCGCCGATCGCCACGGCTACGGCATCCGACAGGACATCCTCGAACACAGCCAAGGCCAGATCGAACTCGAGGCAGGCAACCTCTATCGCCACATCCGTCGGCTCGAGTCAAAAAGCCTCATCGAGCCGGCACCTCTGCACCGCGCCTCCGGTGACGACGAGCGCCGCATCTACCATAGGCTCACCCCGTTCGGTCGCCGGGTGCTGGCGGCGGAGATGCTTCGGCTGCGCGCGCTCGTGCGGCTGGCAGAGGCGCGGCGCATCATCGCGCCGGGTCGGGCATGATCCGTTCGCGGCGGCGACCCGATGGGCCGCGCGCGCCACTCATCTGGCGTGCGCTCCTACGCCTCTTGCCGCGCGCGTTCCGTGAGCGCTACGGCGAGTCGATCGCGTCGTTTCACCGCGACCGATGGGCCGATGCGATGCGCACCGGAGAACCGCGCCTTCGCCTCTGGCGCCGAACCGTAAGCGATCTGGTTGCCTGCGCGGCGATCGAGTGGGTACACGTGCTAGCCGACCGTCGAGCGCCGAGCGTCGCCGGTTCACCTCCACCACCGCGAGTTTCCGCGGAGGACCAGATGTCGATCATCATGCAGGAGATGGCGCAAGCGGTCCGCTCGCTCCGGCGCAGCGTAGCGTTCAGCGGTGCGGCAGTCGTGACGCTCGCGCTCGGCATCGGCTCGACGACGGCCATCTTCAGCGTCGTCCGATCCGTGCTTCTCGCGCCGCTGCCCTTCCCGGCGCCCAACCGGATCGTCGTGCCCGAATCGCGCATGACGACCACGGGCGGGGGGTGGTCCATCACCTACGCGGACTTCATGGACTGGCGCGACCAGCACGTGTTCTCGCGGGTCGCGGTTTATCAGCCGACCCAGGTGGACTTGACCGGTCCCGCCGAGCCGGTACGCGTGCAAGGTGCCGCCGTTAGTCCGCAGTTCTTCGACGCGCTGGGGGTGACGCCAGCGAAAGGGCGGCTGCTCCAGCCGTTCGATTATCCCGAGGGCTCGGGATACGCGGTCGTCATCTCGGACCGGCTGTGGCGCGCCCAGTTCGGCGCGCGGCCCGACATCGTTGGGCAGAGGGTCGAGATCAATGCCGTCAAGCGAACCATCGTGGGCGTGTTCCCGCCGGGCGCGCGCTGGCCGATCGACGCCGACCTGTGGGTGCCGCTGCGCGTCACGAGCGAGCTGGATCCGGATCTCCAGCGGCGCGACAACTTCATCTTCGAAGCGATCGCGCGGCTCGCCCCGGGCGCAACGCTCGAGAGCACGCGCGCCGCGATGGCAACGCTCGCCAGGCGCGTGGCCGCCGGGCATCCCGACATCCGCGCCAACGTCACCACCGTGCCCACGCCGGTGCTCCAGTGGATGCTCGGCCCGACCACGCCACGCGCGCTCTGGATCCTGCTCGGCGCGGTCGGGCTGCTGCTGCTCATCGGCTGCGTGAACGTGGCGAACTTGCAGCTCGCGCGCGCGGCAGCGCGCCGGCGCGAGCTAGCGGTGCGGGTCGCGCTCGGCGCGAGTCGCTGGCGCCTGGTGCGGCAGAGCCTCATCGAGAGCGGCGTCCTCGGCCTCGCGGGCGGCGCGCTGGGCGTGGTGCTAGCGATCTGGATGGTCAAGGCCATCGTCGCCATGGCGCCGCAGGACGTGCCGCGCATCGAGACGGCATCGCTCGACCTCGCGACACTCGGATTCGCGCTGGGCGCTTCGTTAGGCGTGTCGCTGCTCTTCGGTCTCGCGCCGGCCGCGCACGCAGTGCGCAACAGGGATCACGTCGGCATGGGAGAGGCCGGTGAGCGCACCAGCGTCGGGCGGTCCGGCGCGCGCACCCGTCGCACGCTCGTGGCCGTGGAATTGGCGCTCTCCGTGGTGCTGCTCGCGGGCGCCGGACTGGCCGTCCAGAGCATCTCCCGTTTACGGCGAGTGGATACCGGCTTCGACCGGCGCAACGTTCTCACCGCATCGATCTCCTTGCCCGGCATCCGGTACGATAGCAAGGCGAAGGTGATCGCGTTCATGTCCCAGCTTCGCGACCGGCTGGCTGCCGCCCCGGGTATCGACGCGGCCGGCATCTCGAGCGCCAGCCCGTTAGGCGGCGGCGGATTCTATCTTGGACGGATGATGGTTGCCGAGGGGCGCGAGCCGTCACCGGCCAACGAGGTGCCCGTTAACTGGAACGTCGCGACGTCCGGCTACTTTGCGGCGCTCAGGGCGCAGATCCTCCGCGGCCGTGATTTCGGCGAAACGGACGACTCGGCGAGCCCGCCGGTGATGATCGTCGACGAGACGTTCGCCAGGAAAATGTTCGGCGCCGAGAGTCCCATCGGCAAACGCGCGATGTCATCGCGGGACGAGCGGGTGGAACGCGAGATCATCGGCGTCGTGCACGACGTGAAGTATTACAGCGCGGCGGACTCGAGTCGCGCGTTGGTGTGGGTGCCGTACGCGCAGAACAACGCGTGGCATCAGGGAATCGTGACTGTTCGCGCGCGCGGCAGCGCGCTCGACGCGCTCCCGATCGTAAGGCGGGAACTGCACGGGCTGGATGCCAACATTGCCCTTGCTAACGTCACGACCATGGATGAGGCAATGGCGCGTTCGATGGCCGGCGATCGACTGGTCGCGATCCTGCTCGGGACGTTCGCAAGCCTTGCGCTGCTGCTCGCGGCGGTCGGGGTGTTCGGCGTCCTCTCCTACGCGATCGCGCAGCGCTCGCGCGAGATGGGCATCCGCCTCGCCCTCGGCGCGCGGCCCTCGGACCTGTGGCGGCTCGTGGCGCGAGAAACGGCCCCGATGGTGTGTGCCGGCGTGGGGATCGGGCTCGCCGCGGCGCTCGGATTAGCGCGGTTGGTGCGCTCCATGCTCTACGAGGTCGGGCCTAACGACCCGGCGACGTTCGCGGCGGTGGCGCTGACGCTGGGACTGGTCGCGGCGATCGCTGCGCTCGTGCCGGCGCAGCGGGCGTCGCGGGTCGATCCGGTGATCGCAATCCGGGACGAATAGCGAACGAGGCGTCATGTCGCGAGCAATTCTGTGGTCCGCACGCCAGACGGTGCCAATGTTAGACATACGTGTTGGGTATGCTCACTGCGCCGAGCACGGGTCTGGCTGCCACCCGCGCAACTGCTTTCCGGTAACGCGTCGCCTAACGCTCGGGTAACGACCGCACGGGATCGTGTCCAAACGATTCATCGACGCGCGGCGCGTTGGAACAACAGCCCGAGAGGAGCCCTCACATGCAATTCACATCAATATTCGCGGTGCTCCTCGGCCTGGGCCCACGATGCCGTTGACCACCGCGTCGAAATCGAGGTCAGCCGTGGTCGCGGTTGGATCGGTGAGGGCAATGGTTCCGGTGACCGTCGCGCCGTCATTGGTGTCCGTGCAATTGCCGGAGGTGTACGTGAAGGTGACGCTGTCCGGAACGTTGTCGTGATCCTGGTCGGTGGCTGACGGCGGGGTGACCGTTGGGCAATTGGGGCCGAAGTTCGCTACCGGGCGTCCGACGTACCCGTCGGAGCGGGTGGTTCGATGATCGAGCCCGGTCAGTCCGCCACTCGGCGCGACGTCGAGCGAGGCGATGAACGGCGTGATGAACGCGCCCGCACCGAGTTGGGTGAACAATCCCACCTGGCCCTGGATGGAGACGGCGATCGTTTGCGCGACCTGCTGTTGGACCGAGTCCGGCGGCAGTGCCGACGTCGGACCCGTTCCGTTGCTGCTGCCGCAGGCCGAGAGTACCAGCGCAAGAGCGCCCGATGAGGGCGCTGCCTATCGTGACACGACTCCGGTGCATTGCACACGCTCCGCGTTCTGGTGGGGTGACGCGGTAGTATAGGATGGCGCGTGACGGGGCCGTCACTAAGCCGTCAATTGGCGCGTGACGACGGGATCGCGCGGCGGCCCGGTGATTACCATTGATCCCGACAACTCGCCGTTTTTCGGCCAGATAACTGCGCCGTAACGCCTCCCGTAGCGGCTGGATAACCATCGCCTGCCAGACTGCCGGTGAAATGAATGGCTGCGCCCCGGGGCCGGTCCGTCGAGGGCCGCCCGGGGACATCCAGATCAGTCACCCATCAGGGGGTTCAGATGCCCGTCTCTCGCTCCTTGCCGGGGAGCGCCGGCCCGGCCACGCCCACGCAGATCACGCCGACCCGTTTGGTGAAGCCATGAGCGCGGGACGTGTCGCCCTGTTGTTGGCGTGCCTGCTCACCCGGCCGGTGATGGCGCAGGCACCGGCGCCCGACGCGAACGATCCGGCACTGACGCTGACCGTGTCGCCGGCCGAGACTCCGCCTAACGGGGCGATCACGCTGTCAGGACTCGCCTACCCCCAACCGGGCGTGCAGGTGCTGGTGACCGTCACCCCGCCGGGCGGCGCCGCGTCCGCCCTGAGCGCCACGCCGGACAAGACCGGTCACTACTCGGTGATTTTCGGGCGCACGCAAGGGACGGGGACCTACAAGGTGAGCGCTCAATCAGGCGGCAAAGGCGCCGCGGCGCACGCTGAGTTCACCGTCAAGACGTATCTGATCGACATCGATGACGAGGTGGCTGACAACAAGGCGTTCCTCGAGGAGTCGACCGAGCTCGTGGCGGCGGTAAAGCAGCAGGTGGACAACGTGCCCGACTCGCCGGCGAAGACCGACATGGAGGCCAAGCTCGACAAACTCGATGCGGCCGTCAAACAATTACCGGCCCAGGCGCCGCAATTGACCAAGACGCTGCAACCGTTCAAGGACCTGGTGTCGCGGGACGCCGAGACCGAGCCCGCGCTGCAGGCGATGTTCGAGCATCTCGCACAGTTAGACCAAGAGGCGAAGGCGGCCAAGGAGCTGTACGCCAAGCAGGTCGCGCAGAGTCAGCAGGGCGCGAAGACGTGCGACGCGATCGACCATGCGACGCAGGCGTTGAAGGCGGTACCCGAAATGATGGAAATCGCCAAGAAGCCGTTCGACTTCGCCGTTGGGTTCGCGACGAGCATGGCCAAGTCGGAATTGCCGGACGCGGCGGGTCCGGGGGCCGATGCCCTGGGCAAGCTGACCACGGGCCTGCCCAAGGCCGCGGGCAAGCCCAACGAGTCGTTAGCCGAGAACGAGTTGGAGATGGGATCGGAGACGGAGATTGCCGAGAAGTTAGTCGACCGCATTCCCGAGTCGGTGCGGTCCACGCCCGGGTACAAGTTCGCCGTCGCCGAGACGAAGAAGTTCGTGCCCAAGGTCGTCGACGGCGCCGAGGGTCCGCTCGGGGTCTTCGACAAGGTGACCGCGTTAGCCGGCGACGTGATCGCCTACGCCAACGAGCAACTGTTCGCGAAGTACTGCGAGAAGTTCGAGGGCGAATTCACCGCGACCATGCTCGCGCACTTTTATAGCAAGCCCGTCGCCGGACACGATCCGGTCGAGTGGTGGAATTTCTCCACTGCCATCAAGGGTAAACTGACCCTCCGCTACCCGAAAGGAGCCTCGGGCAGTGCCGTCGCGCTGAGCGGCCAATTCGAAGGCGGCGCGACGCACTTCACGTATTACGAAAACGTGTTCAGTACTGACCTGTACGGCGCGATGATCAAGGGCGGCTACTACGGTCACAAGGATGTGGCGCCGGCGGCGACGGACAACGCCGAGGGGGGCTTGGTAAACGCGCTTACGTCTCCCACGTCGTTCTACGTGCCGGTCACCGGTCAGTATGCCGGGGGAAAGATCACGCTGGTGCTGGGTGCGGCGCGGACCGATTTCAACGACACGTACACCAGGGCCCACACGTTTTACGTCGTGATCGCGCCGTCGACGCTCATGCTGCCGGTGATGGGGCACTTCACGCTGCCGTACATGAACGCGCACTTCATCCTCGATCATCTCATCAAAGGGGACTACGAGGTGGAAACGAAGGGCAAGTCGATGGTGCTCGACGTCACGACCAAGAAGAGCCTGCCGGGTCCGCAGAACCTCGGGGTGTACACTATGGAGATGAAGGCCTGCAATCCGGGGTGCTTGTGAACAGGTGTCGCATGATCATTGGAATGAAGGCTGTCCTCGCCAAGCCGCGCGGCTCAGGCGCGGTGCGTTAGACGTCAACCACCGTCTACGATCTGGGTCGATGATCGGCTGCACGTCCTGTCGCGGTCCAAGGACGCGGACGGCGAGATGGAGATGCGCAACGTGCACGAGGCTCCGCAGCCCGAGGCGCTCTTCACGCCGCCGGCCGGCTATCGCAAGCTCAGCATGACCAGCCTGCTGGGCGGAATGCTCAACGGAGGGAAGAGCGACGGGTCCGGTTCGAGCTCGGCGTTTCTCAAGAAGCTGCAGGACGCGTCGCACTGATGTTCGGGATGATGACGTCGCGGTGTTGCACGGTTTATTCGTAGCGGAGAGCGACGATGGGATCGACGCGCATGGCGCGGCGAGCGGGAATGTAGCACGCTGCCACCGCCACGATCACCAGGAGCAACGCGACGCCCACAAACGTCAGCGGATCGTGAGCGCTGACGCCGAAGAGCTGATGCGCCATGAGACGCGTCAGCGCCAGTGCCGCGACAATGCCGGCGACCACTCCGACCAGCACCATGCGCGTGCCTTCACCGAGAATCAGCCGCAGCACGTCGGTGCGCTGCGCACCGAGCGCCATACGCACGCCGATTTCATTCGTGCGTTGGCCGACCAGATACGAAATCACGCCGTACAGCCCCACGCACGCCAATACCAATGCAAGCGCCGCGAACACGCCGAGCAGCATCATCGAGAATCTCCGCGCCGCGAGCGAGTTGGCCACCACGTCACCCATCGTCGTGACGTTGTAGACCACATCGCGCGGATCGAGCTCCGCCACCGCCGCGCGCACGGGGCCCATCACCACGGCGGGATCGCCTTTGGTGCGGAGCACGACGGCCACGCCGGTCGCCGCCAGGCGCATCAGGTTGTCGGGGAGCTGCACGAAGGGGTAATAGAATTGCGCCTCGATGGCGGATCCGGCGTCCGCGTCGAGGCCCCACTGCCTAACGTGACCAACCACGCCGACGATCTCGGCCTCCACGTTGAAGGTCGCCAGGTGAACGTGCCGGCCGATCGGATCGTCGTTCGGAAAGTAGGTGCGCGCGAACACGTCGTCGATCACGATCGCGATCGGAGCGTGCTCGTCATCCTGCGGAGAGATAAAGCGTCCCCGCTCCAGCGTGATGCCCATGGCGTGCTCGAAGCCGGATTCGGCGAGGGAAAACGTCGCCTGGCTCATTTCATTGAGGTTCGCCGGCTTGGGACGCCCCTCGATCCAGAACGACTCGGAGGAGCTGTGCTGCATCGGGCGCGAGCCGAGCGTAGCGGAAACCGCTTCCACGCCCGGGAGGGTGAGCATCTTGTCGTGGAATTCACGCAGGCGGGCTCGCGTCTCCGCCGAGCCGGTCGTGGGAGACGCCGGCAGAGACAAACTGAAGGTAATCGCATGGTTGGGATTGAAGCCGGGATTGACGCGCCACAGCGCCGACAAGCTGCGAATCATCAACCCTGCGCCCACGAGCAGAACCATCGCCATGGACACTTCGACGGCCACGAAAATTCCCTGCAGCCGGTGCCGTGCGCCGCTGGAGCCGCGGCCGCCCTCCTTCAGCACCGCCTGCAAATTGATGCGCGACGATTTCAGCGCGGGAGCAAGGCCGAACAGGATTCCGGCAAGGATGGAGACGCCGAGTGTGAAGACGAGCACGCGCGCGTCGAGCGAGACTTCATTTGCGCGCGGCAATGCGGCGGGCAACGCACCGAGGACGGCTCGCGTGCCCCAATGGGCGAACAGGAGACCGAGCGCTCCGCCGGCGCCGGCCAGCACGATGCTTTCGGTGAGCAGCTGACGAATCACGCGACTGTGACTCGCGCCCAACGCGACGCGAATCGCGAACTCGCGCGACCGGCTCATGGAGCGTGCGAGCAGCAGGTTGGCGACATTGGCGCAGGCAATCAGCAGCAGGAAGCCGACCGCGCCTAACAGCACGAGAAGAAACGGCTGAACGTTGCCGACCAGGTCCTCCTTCATGGGAACGAGCGTGGCGCTGATCCCCTTGTCGGCCTCCGGGTACGTTGCGGCGAGATTCCGAGCGATGCCTTCCATATCGGCGTTCGCTTGCGAAAGCGTCACGCCCGGCCTCAGGCGCCCGACCATTCCGGAGCTGAACACAATGCGGCGATCGCGGAAGGACGGATCATTCCACTGGCCGATGGGAGCGTAGACATCTCGATCGTGACCGTAGAAGGTGAACGTCGAAGGAATCACGCCCACGATCGTATAGGTTGTGCCATTCAGGTCGATCGATTTCCCGACGATGTCCGGCGACGCCCCGAATCGGCGCATCCAGAACCCTCCGCCGAGGATGACGACGGGCGCGGCACCCACCTGATCGTCATCGACGCGAAACTCGCGGCCAAGTGTAGGCCTAACGCCGAGCGTCCGAAAGAAGTCGGCCGAAATCATATAACCGCTCACCCGCTCCGCCTCGCCCGTTCCGGTGAAATTGTAGTCTTCGTTGTGGTACAGGGCGATGGATGAGAACGAGCGGTTGTCCCGCTGCCAGTCGAGGAAATTGGGGTAGGCAATCGGCGCGTGGTCGAAGCCGGGTGCCTTTCCGTAGAGCGCGACGAGCTGGTCGGGGTTGGGATACGGCAACGGATCGAGCAGCACGCCGTTGACGACGGAAAAGAGCGCGGTGTTGGCGCCGATGCCCAGCGCCAGCGTGAGCATCGCGATCGCGGCGAACGCGGGCGATCTGAGGAGCGCCCGGATTTCGTATCGCACGTCTTGCGCGAGCGTGTTCATGGGTAAGGTCCTCACGGGGATGCTGCTCGAGGCGCATCAAAGTAGGAGTCAGGTCCCACCCTGCGCAAATTCCGCAGATCGGTCGTCGCCCCGCGTCGAACGCCGGTGCGCGCCTTGCCACAGCCCAGTCCGCGCGGAACATTGGTGCGGTTCGGCGGCGACTGACCGGCCCTCTTCCCCCACTCATCCCCCACGATGAAACCCAGAGAACTCACCGTACGCGGGCTGGTCCTCGGTGCGCTCATCACGTCGTTGTTCACCGCGGCCAACGTGTACCTCGGTCTCAAGGTCGGCCTTACGTTCGCGTCGTCGATTCCCGCGGCGGTGATCTCGATGGCCGTGCTGAGCGGCTTCAAGGATTCGTCGATCCTCGAGAACAACATCGTGCAGACTGTCGCCTCCGCGGCCGGCACGCTCTCGGCGATCATCTTCGTCCTGCCGGGGCTCGTCATCGTCGGCTGGTGGACGGGCTTCCCATTCTGGCAATCGTTCCTTATCTGCCTGAGCGGCGGCGTGCTCGGCGTGCTGTTCACGATCCCACTGCGGCGCGCGCTCGTCACCACGTCCGACCTGCCGTACCCCGAGGGCGTGGCGGCGGCCGAGGTGCTCAAGGTCGGCTCGGGCACGCGCGGCGAGGCGGGAACCGACGCGGGCGAGTCGCGCGAGGGGCTGGTGGCCGTGATCCTCGGCTCCATCGCGTCGGCGGGGCTCGCAATTCTAACCGGCACGCGCATCGTCGCCGGCGGCCTAACGGGATTCTTCAGCCTTGGCGCCACGGCGTCGAGCGGCTACGACGTCGCGTGGTCGCTCGCGCTGCTCGGCGCCGGACAGCTCGTAGGCCTCTCGGTGGGGATGGCGATGCTCGTCGGACTCGTGATCTCGTGGGGGATCTCCGTGCCGATCCTCACCTCGTTGCAGCCGGCCGCCGCCGGAGTGACGATCGCAGCGCACACCGCCGCGATCTGGAGAACGCAGGTGCGCTTCATCGGTGCCGGCGCGATCGGCATCGCGGCCATCTACACGCTCGCCCGGCTCGCGAAACCCGTCGTGGCGGGGCTCATGAGCACGCTCCTCGCCTCACGCGTGGCCGCCGCCACGGACGATCGGGATCGCGATATCTCGCCGGCGTGGATTGTCGTGATCGCCGCGGTGTGCACCGCAATTGCTGGATGGCTGACCTTCACCTTTGCGCGGTCCACCGTGCTCGCGCACGATGCGACGATGCTCACGTGGATCGCCGTGCCGTTCATCCTGATCGTGGGTTTCATCATCGCGGGGATCTGCGGCTACATGGCGGGGCTCATCGGCTCGTCCAACAGTCCACTCTCCGGCGTCGGCATTCTGTCGATCGTGATCTGCGCGTCGATACTCGTCATCGCGGTCCGCCCATCGCCGGACACGCGGGCCGCGCTCGTCGCGATTGCACTCTTCGTCACCTCGATCGTTTTTGCGTGCGCCGCGATCTCGAACGACAATCTGCAGGACCTCAAGACGGGGCAGCTCGTTGGCGCGTCGCCCAAGCGGCAGCAGATCGCGCTCATCGTTGGTGTCGCCGCCGGCGCCGCGGTGATTCCCTGGGTGCTCAACCTGCTCGCGCGCGCGTACGGGTTTGCCGGCGCGGCGAACGTGGGAGTGGTGACGCCGAACCCGCTCCCGGCGCCGCAGGCCGTGCTCATCTCGGCGCTGGCGAGGGGCGTGATCGGCGGCAACCTCGACTGGAAGATGATCGGCATCGGCGCACTGGTCGGCGTGGGCCTCATCGTGCTCGACGAAGCGTTAGGCATGGCGCACAAGCTGCGCATCCCACCGCTCGCCGTCGGCATCGGGATTTACTTGCCCATGTCGGCGACGTTCGCGGTGGTGGTGGGCGCCGTGCTCTCGCACTGGTACGGCCGGCGCGCGCGCACGGCGCCGGACCCCGAGCGCGCCGCGCGGTTAGGCACGCTGGTGGCCTCGGGGCTGATCGTGGGCGAGAGCGTGGGGGGTGTGGTCAACGCGGCGCTCATCGTGAGTCTGTCGACCGACGCGCCGATCGCGCTCGTATCGGAGACGTTCCGGTTCGCGCCGTGGCTGGGCGTGATTACCTTTGTCGGCGCCGTGGTGTGGCTGTACGGGTGGATGTTGCGGCGATCGGCGGCTGCGCCCGAGGCTGTCGGTGCGGGCGGCGGCGGTTAGGCTGCGCTGATGTTCGCCGGCGCTCAGCGGCATGTCGGCCCTCGCGGAGCCTTCGCGCCAGGAAGATCGCCGGAGGGCGCTATGACAACTGCACCTATTCGTTAGGCGCTGCGGCGCGGGACGCCCCGTCCCGCTCTGCTGAGCGCGTCGATCGATTTCACTTCCGTGCTGATGATACGGAGCCCGACGTGCCCACGTTCTCCAGTGAGTGCGGCGCCAGCGCGTCACCCCACAGGGCCTCCGGCGCCGCGCGCGCCCCACCCGCGTGACCGTCGAGGAGTCGCTGGGTCGGTGGTCACTACCGCGCCGGCCGGTGGACCGACCGCAGCGCCGTCGCCCAGCTCGTAGACGTGGACGATGTCCCCGATGCGGGGGACGCTTGCCTGAATGAAAAGAGCGCATCGAGCAATTATAATAAGGCTCGATGCGCTCTCTGTCCTATGAAGTATCAAGCAGGACTACGACGGCTTCTGTTGTCGCTCTCCATGTTGCTCAACAACCTGCCTGATACGCTGCAGGGTGTCCTTTGACAAGCGTCGCGGCGGCGCGTCGGATTGCGGCTTGACCGTGTTTACGCTACCCGAGGCGGGCGCTCCGCTTTCACTTGAATTCACGTCACCGCGCTTGAAGTACATGGGGACTCCGGTCTCGATCAGGCATTGGACGAGCTACGTACGATCCAGTCATGACGTTGGCACGTTCAGTTCCTGCTTATAATAGTGCTTTCGGCGCACCCAGCGATAGCCTTCATGCTTGGTAATGGCGGCGCTGTCGATCGGTTCTGCGACCGTGGCCGTCCCAGGTGCGAACCTGACGAATCCGCACGTTACGTCTATCAGGTAATGCACCAAGTCTATCGCGTCCTGAATGGGCATCGTAGCGTGAACAACTGGCTGAGCAGCGTCGAGGAGCTTCACGGCCTCGTCTTCTGGCATGCCCGCCTGCATTAGTCGCTGGACAACACTGAGGGAAAAACCGCGCACAAGCCGTGTGCACGCTTCGGTCTGCCCTTCCCATTGTGCTCCCCAAGGCTCTGACGCTGGAATTAGGCACATCGCCTGAGGACTCTGACCTGGACCGCCGATGTGGACGCGCCACACCTCTCCGGTGGCCGCGCCGGCAGAATAGCCGGCTACGAAGAATCCCAGCGCCATTCCTGTCGCTTCGGCCGGTACGTTAGTCGCGTACACCTCCTCGAAGAAGCGCTGCAGCTTAGTAGCTACCTCCTCGATCGTGAAAGTGGTCTTGTCTAGGTACCAGTCCTTCTGTCCGGAGTCGCTAAACCTCTCGCGGAGATCCTTCGCGAGACTGCTGACAGAACGTCCGGCGAGTCCACCAAGGCCGTACGTGACCGCACCTACTGGCAATCCCTTCCGCAGGTTGAACAGTTTCTCCGCGTTGAAATACGAGTTCCAATAACCGCCGCCCTGATCGACGAGCGTCGATGCGCTGTCTGCACCAAGCACCACGCCATCGCCGACTTTCAGCGCGATTACTATCGTCATCGCCGCCTACCGAGAAGAGTTATAGACGCTCGCTATCCGTACTGCCTTCGCAGCGGCAGCGAACGACCGGGAGAATGGCCGACGAGCCGTCGCGGTTAGCATGGAGAGGTCGCAGCCCGATGGCAAGGGTGAGCAGCAATACTGTTCAGTTAGGCGATCCGACGCCAAGGAGAGGTCTCCGGGGGGCGAGACGCCGGACGGTATCGGGGGATCGTCACACGATCGTCACTCCCCCGCGCCGAACACTACTTCGCCACGGCGGAATCGGGCGTCAGCACGCCGACGAGCGCCGCCAAGGCGTGTCGCGCGTCACCGCTCATCGTGAAGTGATAGTCGGGAATGCTCATCTCGACCTTACGCGCCGCGGCGATGCGGATAAAGTCGGTCACGGGAATCAGCGCACCGAGGATGTCGTGCGTGTTTGAGAACGCGGCATCCCTTGTGGCGACGTCCAGGCTACCGCCGATGTGCTTCGTCGGATAGCGGAGCCGGGTCGAGTCGTCCAGCAGGAAGATCATGTCCCCGGCCGCCAGAGGTTGCACCGCAACGGGCGTTGTGCGCGTGGCATCGAGCGTGGCGGTGAACAGGATCGCGGTCGGCGTCTGCGTGTAGACTCGGCCCGGATAGAGGAAGCCGGCATTGATCCAGACGCTCTTCATCGAGAGGATCGAGCCGAGCCCCATGCCCGTCGCGTCCTGCGGGCGGGGTGTCACGAGCGTCGAGTCGGTGAACTTATCGTAGTCGACCTTGAGGGCGCGCGGGAACCCCTTCGTGTGTGCCACACCCGTGCCCGTCGCGACGGTCGTACTCTCGACTTTCGGCGGCGGCGGCGGACTTTCGAAGTTGCTCTGCGCGGCGAGCGCTGACGCGCCGCAGAAAAGCCATGCGGCGAGGCCGCCGGCGATGCATCGACCGCGGCCGCGAGTGCTGTTCATGTGCATCCTCCCCTCCACGAGTTGTGACTGACGGTCCGGTAGTATAACGAGCCGCACCAAGTTAGGCAACGCGGTTGCGCTCGCTGGAGAGCAGTAGCGATTCGATGCACCAGCTCGTCCCACGGCCCGGAGCGCGTCTTGCGCCAGATGCGCATCAACCCGTGCCAGCGTGACGTGTCGCCGTCGTTGCCCCAGCGGGGATCACAGAGCGAATCGAGCAACAGCCATACCGGGGGTCCATATTCTCTCGAACGCGACGCCCCGCCCGAGGCCGGCCCCGTGCGGGGCGTTTCACATCCATCGTGCGCATCCCTGCACGCGCGTGATATTGCAGA
This sequence comes from Gemmatimonadaceae bacterium, assembly GCA_025450035.1. Lineage (GTDB taxonomy): Bacteria > Gemmatimonadota > Gemmatimonadetes > Gemmatimonadales > Gemmatimonadaceae > JADGGM01. Next base: position 121 of record JANWIF010000025.1, on the reverse strand, counting down.
AAGCCCGCGCGCATCGCGCCGGTCGCCACGTGTGCCGACACCGACGCGTCGCGCTCCGTCTTCGCCTCACTCCCCCGGCATCCCGACATCGAACGCGCAGTCTTTGACATGCTGACCACCG
>JANWIF010000024.1 GCA_025450035.1 Gemmatimonadaceae bacterium | reverse complement strand
TGGTGGTTGGTGGTTGGTGGTTGGTGGTTGGTGGTTGGTGGTTGGGAACGACGATACCTCAATAGAGCGCGGCGCCGTAACCGCAACGCGCCGTCAAGGCCGGTGTTTGGCGGCGCCAGGGGGCGCCGAGCTGCTTCGACCGATGAGGGACGAAAACCCGCCGCTGGAGTTTGGGGTGGCCAGGCTCTTGTCGTGGATCGCTAATTCGCAGAGCGAAGTGCGAGACGAACGAGATGCCTTACGACGACGCCCTGGCAAAGAGTACGTTGATTGAGAACAACAGGGTAGCGCCAGTTGTACCGATCATTAACCACCTACCGTGCAGAAGGCGCTAGCTTGCCCGAGGAAGTGATGCCATTGTGCGTCTTCAAAACCGCCGCCACCGCCATTCGGCCAAGCCGGAGCACCGGCGCACTGACGATTCGGATGCTTCATGGTGTCGATTGTGGTGTCGATTCACCCCGTTTTCCCGCCGCCCTCGCCCTCAAGCCCGCCGGACAAATCGCGCGGATTGTCTATGTAATCCGAATTTTGCCTGACTTGGGTGCGATACGCTATCGGCCTGATAAGCGTGAGGTCGGAGTTCAACTCCTCCCTCGCCCATTGACGTCGAAACTGCCATGCCCCGCTCGAGGCACCTCCCTTGGGCGAAGTACTTCACGTCCTCACTTTGCGTCGTCTTGACAGCGGAGACTGGAACCGGCATTACAGTCATCTTGGGAACGCTCCCGTGCCCTCACCTCCCCGCGACTTCCGCTCCGGAGAGATCGACATGACGACGGTTCTCGTGACCGGTTGCAGCACCGGCATTGGCTTCGCGACAGCGCTCGCCTTCGGCCGGGCCGGCCACGCGGTCGCTGCGGCGATGCGGAATCCTTCGCGAGCGCCAGAGCTCGCGAACATCGCGGCTCGCGAGTCGCTGCCCATCACCGTGTTTCAGATGGACGTCGACAGCGATGCATCGGTGAGTGCAGCGGTCAGCCGCATCGAGCACGAGCTCGGACCCATTCACGTGCTCGTGAACAACGCCGGGATCGAGCGAATGGGCGCGGTGGAAGAGCTTCCGCTCGCTGACTTCCGTGCGGTGATGGAGACGAACTTCTTCGGCGTCATCCGCTGCATCCAGGCCGTACTCCCGGGTATGCGAGAGCTACGGAAGGGCTGCATCATCAATGTCGCCTCAGTCGCCGGGCACGTCGCCGTGTCGCCCATGGCGTCCTATACCGCGTCCAAGTACGCCCTCGAGGCGCTCAGCGAATGCCTCGCACAGGAGGTCAAGCCACACGGTATACGAGTCGCAATCGTCGAGCCGGGGATCATCGACACCGCCATGTCCAGACACATCAGCGTGGCGCTCGAGCCCTCATCGTATCCGCAGCGGCGTCGCGTGGCGGCGCTGTTTTCGACCGCGCTGAAGCAACCCGCACCGCCATCGCTGGTGGCCGAAAAGATTCTGGAGATTGCCACGACCATCACGTGGCAGCTTCGGCATCCCGTTGGACCGGACGCCGCCTTCTTTCTCGGATGGCGTAAGGGGATGTGCGACGAAGACTGGGTGGCTGTCGGTGCGCTCGACGATGCCGCGTGGTACGACCGTATTCAGGCGGACTTCGGGATGGACGCGCGGCCTGAGGCATGACGCGTTCCCACGTCCCCGCCCTCACGACAAGACCATCTCAGTGACGAATTCTGTGCCGAATCGCTTCACACGGAGCTGTCTGTCGGTACTCGCGTCGCTGGCGTTACTCGGCGTGTCCGCAACGCCCGAGCGCCAGCTCGCTGCCCCGAGAGCCGCGGTGGGGCTCGAGGACTCGCTGGCCATGCCGCCGGTGCTCCAGAATATCTCGAGAGTGCCCGGAACGGTGGAGGTGAACCTCTCGGCGGCGCCCGCCCGGCTTGCGCTGCTGCCGGGTCACGTGACCGATGCCTATGCCTACAATGGCACGGTCCCCGGTCCGACACTGGAGGTGCACGAAGGCGATCACGTCATCATCCACTTTCACAACAGTCTGCCCGAAGCCACCACGATTCATTGGCACGGACTGCACATTCCCGCGGTCATGGATGGCAGTCCGCTCAGTCCGATCGGCGCGGGAAAGAGGTATGACTACAGGTTCACGATCCCGCGCGGCACCGCCGGTACCTATTGGTATCATCCGCACCCTGATGCTCGCACCGGCTATCAGATGGCCATGGGGCTCTACGGCGCGATCATCGTTCGCGATGCGAACGACCCGCTGCCCAATTCGCTCCCGGAAAAGCTGCTCGTACTCTCCGACAATCGCTTCCGTCCCGACGGCTCGCTGGACATCCCGGATCCGAAGTCGCTGCAAGGTCAGATCGATCGAGAGAACGGGCGCGAAGGCAACGTTCTCCTGGTGAACGGCCAGGTGATGCCGGTGATCGGCATCAGGAGCGGTGAGGTCCAGCGCTGGCGAGTGATCAACGTTTCTGCCGCGCGGATCTACCGGCTGGCGATCCCGGGGCAAACGCTGCTGCACGTCGGCGACGACGGCGGCTTGTTCGAGCGGCCGAGGGAGGTCGGCGAGATCCTGCTCGCCAACTCGGAGCGCGTCGAGATCCTGGTTCGCGGAACCGGATCTCCGGGATCCAAGACAACTCTGCAAACGCTGCCATACGATCGCTACGATCCACACACGCGTCCCGCGAGCTGGCAAGACACGCTCGATCTGCTGTCGCTGCGATACTCCGACGCGTCCCCGATGACTCCCCCTGCGTTGCCCTCTGTCATGCGCACCGTTGCCGCGCTGGATACGTCGCGCGCCAGTGCGCGACGCGTCATCGTGCTGAGCCAGGAGCTCATCAACGGCAAGACGATGGACATGAATCGCGTCGACATCAGGTCACGGCTCGGCGCGACGGAGATCTGGGAAATCGACAACGTCGTGACGATGGATCACCCGTTCCACCTGCACGGGTTCCAGTTCCAGATACTCGATCGCGATGGCATCCCCGAACCGTACCGCAGCTGGAAGGACGTCGTGAACGTGCGCAAACATCAAGTCGTGCACATCGTCGTACGGTTCGACGACTTTCCCGGAAAATGGATGTTCCACTGCCATATCCTGGACCACGAAGATCACGGCATGATGGGAATTCTCGAAGTCCGGCCACCACTAACGCGGAGGAGATTGTGAGCACACCGTCAGGCATCACCTTCCGGCATCTCACCTGGATTCTGCCCCTCGGCGCCGTGCTGGCGCTGGCACCGTTCAGGCCAGCGAGCTCGCACAAGAAAATCGATCAGGGTGTTCGCGCTCAGCTGCTCCTCGGGCGATCGCTCGTCTTAAATCACGACTGCAACGGCTGCCACGGCGGCGCCGACCCGGCTTCGGCGGGCTGGCTCGCCGGAATGACGACTCCCGATCAGGAATTCCTCATTGGGCCGTGCGCGCTCACGCCGGGAGCGACTCCGTGCTTCCACACCCGGCCGCGAAATCTGACGCCGGACAATGTCACGGGGCTCGGCCGATTCACCGAGCGCCAGATCTTCAACGCGTTACGCTTTGGTCTCCGACCCGAGGATACGCCGGATGTCACGATCACATCGATGACGCCGGGGAAGGGGAATTTCCCGACGAATCCGCACTATCTGGCGCCGCCGATGCCGTGGTCGGGGTGGCGATTCATGTCCGACGCCGAGCTGCGAGCCATCGCCGCGTATCTGAAGCGCGGTCTCAAGCCGGTGACCAACAAGGTGCCCGACAGCGAAGGGCCGCCGGACTTCTGGGCCAGCTCGTACACGGTAGACAAGATCGGTCGGTATCCCGCACCTGCATTTCCGACGGCGAACGAGCTGGATCCCCGGTAGGTCTGGCCGCGAGGGCATGGCTCTGGCGATTGCGCTGATCGGTGAGGTGCTCGAGGCGTCGTCGGCACCGTGAATCGCTACCAGGTCTCTTGGGCGCCCGGCACTCGCTGGCGGTGCGGTGGCGCAAGCGTGGCGTGGCGCTGGAGACGAGCGCGGCGCAGCTCGGACACGCCAACATGCTACTGGTGGCGACGATCTACGGTCGCTTCCAGCCGACCATGACCGAGCCGCAGCAGCAGCAGGTCGAGTCATGAGAACCGGGCATCGGAGTACGACTAAAACTACGACTAGCGCCCCATGGACTCCGTGGTCTACCGTGGCGCCGCAGCGGCCAACTCCCTTGCGCCGCAACACGATGCGAAGGGGGGGACTCGAACCCCCACGGATTGCTCCACTGGATCCTAAGTCCAGCGCGTCTACCAGTTCCGCCACCCTCGCGATCGCTCGAAGCTAAGAGGCTGCCAACGCCGAGGCCAGCGCCCCCCGCAACTGCACGAGCGGCCCGGCAGGATTCCCGCCGGACCGCTCAACAACTCCCCGCGTACTAGATCCCACTATTGCCTTTCGGAATTGCCAACCACCAACCTCCAACCACCAGCAACCAAATCACTCCCCGATCTGTAAATTCACCACCCGGGTCCCCTTCGCCGGCCCGCTGCCGTTGTACACGAGCAGACTGATCACGTCGCCGTTCTTGAGCTTCGACAACACCTGCTGCAGGTCCGCCGGCCCGCGCACCGCGTGCTCCGGTGCAGGGGAGAGCACCTTGACGATCACGTCGCTTCCTGGGGCGAGCTTCTGCGCGGCCGGCGTGCCGGCCTTCACATCCGAAACCAGGACCCCACGCTCGCCGGCCGACAGGCCCACGCGCGTTGCGTCGTCCGTACTCAGCGGTTGCACGGCAATGCCTAACTTGTCGTAGGTGCTCGTCGCGCTGTCGGTCTGGCCGCCGTCGTTGTTCGCGACCTGCTCGTCGTTAGGCGCTTCGGCGAGCTTCACCTTGAAGTCCAGCTGCTTGCCGTAGCGCATCACGCTCACGTTCACGGTCTCGCCGGGCTTGTGCATCCGGATGAGCCGCTGGAGCTGCGACACGTGGTCGATGGCCTGGCCGTCGAGCCCGATGATCACATCGCCGGCCTGGATGCCCGCTTCCTGCGCCGGGCTCGCGAGACCGGGCGTCGAACCGCCCACCTGCGCCCCGCGGATTTCCTTGAGTCCCGCGGCTTTCGCACCGGCCGGGTCCACATCCTGAATGGACACGCCCAGAATCGCCCGGCGCACCCTGCCGTACTTGATGAGATCGTCCATCACGCTCCTGGCGAGTGTGATGGGAATGGCAAACCCGTAACCCGAGTAGTAGCCGGTCTGGCTCGCGATCGCGCTGTTGATGCCGATCACATTCCCGTTGATGTCCACCAACGGCCCGCCGGAATTGCCGGGGTTGATCGCCGCATCGGTCTGGATATAGTCGACGATGGCGTACTGGCTCGCGTACAGGTTGCGCAGCGACCCGCTGCGACCCTTGGCGCTGATGATCCCCGCCGTCACCGTGAAGTCGAGATTGAGCGGGTTGCCGATGGCCAGCACCCATTGCCCAACCTGCGCCTTACCGTCGTCGCCCAGCGCGGCCGTGGGCAATCCCGACGCATCGATCTTGATCACCGCCACGTCGGTGGTGGGATCCCGCCCGATCACCTTGGCCTTGAAGATCCGGCCGTCGAACAACTTGACGCTCACTTTGTCGGCGTCGGCGACCACATGGTTGTTAGTCAGGATGTACCCGTCCGGCGACACGATGAATCCGGAACCGAGCCCTTCCTGCGGCTGCGACCGCTGCGGGCCAAACTGGCGGAAGAAATCTTCCATCCCGGGAGGCACCTGCCCCTGCGGGGCTCGCTGAACACGCGGTGCGGTTTCTGTCGTGATCGACACGACGGCCGGCCGCACGTGATCGACGATGGACACGAACCCGTTGCTCAGGTCCGTGAGCGGAGCGCTGGCGGTTGTGGTGGAGGCCAGGTTGGCGGGGATGGCCCGCTGCTGGGCGAAGCCGAACGGGGTGAGGTTGAACCCCGAGGCAATGATCAGACCGCCCACGAAGGCGATGACGGCGACGATGGCAATCGTTCCGAACGCGCCGAAGCGTCGACGAGGAGAATCAGGTGAAGACATACGATTGTTCCCGCTGTTTGAGCTGTGGTTAACGATACACTACGACCGGTCTGCAAGTTTCACACGCAGCGGCCTTCGGCCTCTACAGTCGGCGAGGATGCGGGCGCATACCGCGTCACGACGTTAGTCACGGCACGAGGCCGAAACCGTTGCCAAACACGATGAGCGCCGGGCTGTGCCGCGGCGCTCATCGTCTCTGACCGTCGCACGCCAAAACCAACGCTTACTTCTTGTCCTCCTCCACGATCTCGTAGTCGGCCTCGACCACGTTGTCCTTGGGGTCCGTCCCCTTCGGGCTGTCCGCAGCACTCTCCTGCGCCGCGTGACTGGTGGCCGTTTCGCCGGCTGCCTGCTGCCCCTGCGCGTAGAGCGACTGCCCAGCTTCGCTGTAGGCGCGCGTCAACTCCTCGTGCGCCGCGCGAATCTCACCCATGTCGTCTCCGCGCAGCGCCTTCCGCGAGCGCTCGACGGCCTCTTCCAACTTGCTCTTGAGCGCGCCGTCGAGACGATCCGACCACTCCTTGGCGTTCTTCTCCACTTCATACGCCAGACTGTCGAGACGGTTGCGCGTGTCGATCTCCTCGCGCCGCTCCTTGTCCTCATTGGCGTGCGACTCGGCGTCCTTCACCATCCGCTGGATCTCATTTTCCGAGAGACCGCTCGACGCTTCGATGCGGATCTTCTGCTCCTTACCCGTGGCCTTGTCCTTCGCCGTCACGTGCAAGATGCCGTTGGCGTCGATGTCGAACGTCACCTCGACCTGCGGCATGCCGCGCGGTGCGGGCGGAATGCCCGTGAGCTGGAACTTGCCGATGGTCTTGTTGTAGGTGGCAAGCTCGCGCTCACCCTGCAGCACGTGGATCTCCACCTGCGTCTGATTGTCCTCGGCCGTCGAGAACGTTTCCGACTTCTTGGTCGGGATCGTGGTGTTGCGCGGAATGAGCACCGTGGTCACGCCGCCGAGCGTCTCAATGCCTAACGAGAGCGGGGTCACGTCGAGCAGCAGCACGTCCTTCTGCTCGCCGGTAAGCACCGCGCCCTGAATCGCCGCGCCGATGGCCACGACCTCGTCCGGATTCACACCCTTGTGCGGTTCCTTCTTGAAGAAATCCTTGACGATCTGCTGCACCTTGGGCATGCGCGTCGAACCACCAACGAGAATCACCTCGTCGATCTCCTCGGGCTTGAGGCCTGCGTCCTTCAACGCCTGCTGCATGGGCGGAATCGTGCGCTGCACCAGATCGTCGACCAACTGCTCGAGCTTGGCCCGGGTCAGCGAATAGTTCAGATGCTTGGGGCCCGATTGATCGGCCGTGATGAACGGCAGGTTGATGTCCGTCTGCTGCGTGGACGACAACTCCATCTTGGCCTTCTCCGCGCCTTCCTTGAGACGCTGGAGCGCCATCGGATCCTTGGAGAGGTCGATCCCTTGATCGCGCTTGAACTCGGTCACGAGCCAGTCGATGACGCGTTGGTCGAAGTCGTCGCCGCCCAGGTGCGTATCGCCGTTAGTCGACTTCACCTCGAACTGGCGCGAGCCATCGACGTCGTACAACTCGAGCACCGAGATGTCGTACGTGCCGCCGCCCAGGTCGAACACGGCCACCTTCTCATCTTTTTTCTTGTCGAGGCCGTAGGCGAGCGCCGCCGCCGTAGGCTCGTTGATGATGCGGAGCACGTCCAACCCCGCAATACGGCCGGCGTCCTTTGTGGCCTGACGCTGCGAGTCGTTGAAGTAGGCCGGCACCGTGACCACGGCCTTCGACACCTTGTGACCCAGGTAGTCTTCCGCGGTCTGCTTCATCTTCTGAAGGATCATTGCCGAGATTTCGGGCGGCGTGTAGCGTTTGCCTTGGATCTCCACCACCACGAGATCATTCGGACCAGCGGCCACTTTGTACGGGACGCGTTTGATCTCTTCGCTGACCTCCGACATCTTGCGCCCCATGAAGCGCTTGATCGAGAAGACCGTGTTCTGCGGGTTCGTCACAGCCTGCCGCTTTGCGACCTGCCCGACCAGACGCTCCCCGTCCTTGGTGAATCCAACAACGGACGGCGTCACGCGACCGCCCTCGGCGTTCGGGATCACCACCGGATCCCCACCCTCCATCACGGCCACGACCGAATTGGTCGTTCCCAGGTCGATACCGATGACTTTTTCGGCCATAGCTCCCTCGATTTACGTTTGATGAGCGACGTTCGACCCGTCGACACAACGGGGTGAGCGTCACACCAGCCAGTGCCCGCGACAGCGCGGCACACTCCTGCTTAAGTCCTTCGATCCGCCCAAGGTTCTCGCAAGGTTGGGGCCGAATTTTTGCGCCAGTTTGGCAGGTGGTTGATGGTTGAATGTTGGTGATTGGTGGTTGGTAAACTACTAACGACGGGTCGTAGTACGTGGTTCACAAACCACCAATATTCAACCACCAACGACCAACCACCAACCAGCAACCCCCACATATGATCCCACTCGGCGACGACTTACCACGGCTCAGCCGGCCCAGGATGACGTATCTGATCCTTGCCGTCACCTGGGCGGTGTGGTTGTTCGTGGAACGCGCCGGCTTGGACCCGTACACGCTTGCGAAGACTGTATGCGACTTGGGTCTGGTGCCGGGCGAGCTCACCCATCGGGCGCCGTTGGGTCTGGCGGTTCCGATCGGGGCGGGGTTGGCGTGCGTGGTCGACAACAACGCCATCAACATCCTCACACCACTCACCTCGATTTTTCTTCACGGGAGCTGGGGCCACATCCTCGGTAACTCGCTCTTCTTCTGGGTCTTTGGGAAAAGCATAGAGGACAGTATGGGGAGCGGGCGATTCCTGGCCTTCTACCTCATTTGTGGATTGGCCGGCGGCGCGCTCCACATCGCGGTCAACTCCGCATCGCCCGTGCCAACGATCGGCGCATCAGGCGCGATTTCCGGGATCATGGGTGCGTACCTCGTACTCTACCCGCGAGCGCGCGTCAACATGTTTTTCCTTTTCTTCGTGATTCCAATTCGTGCCTGGCTTGTGTTGTTGTACTGGTTTGCCATCCAGGTGCTCGAGGGGCTCCCAGAATTGGGGGGGGGGCAGATCAACTCCACGGTGAACGGGGGAGTGGCGGTGTGGGCGCACGTAGGTGGTTTCCTAACCGGTGTGCTGTTGATCTCGGTGTTCGCCAACGCCCGGCTCGTGAGCCGGCATCGGTCGGCGTCCGTCAGCTATTACGGTTGACCTCGAGTTGGCAGTGGTTACCTCAATCACGGGGCGAGAGTAGCTTTTGGCCGTACCGACCGGCCAGCGATGGCGATTCGCTAGACGGACGCAGCTGACCCTCGCACTCTCGAAGGACTGTCGTGCCAGCCCCACCCCCCCCCCTCCCCCCAGCCTCACCTCCACATTCTCACGGCGCACGCGTGGCGGCGGTCATCGACCACACGCTGCTCAAGCCTGAGGCGACGCGTGACGACATCCAGGCCTTGTGCGCCGAGGCGCGAGAGCTTGGATTTGCCGCCGTGTGCGTCAATCCTGTGTGGGTTCCGTTGAGTCATGCCGCGCTGGTGGGGAGTTCGGTCAAAGTTGCCACAGTCATTGGATTCCCGTTTGGCGCGAACGAACCCGAGATCAAAGCGGCCGAATCCGCGCTCGCGATTGACGAGGGGGCAAGCGAACTGGACATGGTTGCTGCCCTCGGACACATTCGATCAGGCGACTGGGTGCATGTGTCGCGTGACATTGCTGCTGTGGTGGCCGCCGCGGCCGGCCGGCCTGTCAAGGTGATCATCGAGACTGCCATCTTGGATGCAGCGCAGATCGTGAGGGCGAGTACCATTGCGCGTGACGCTGGCGCGGCATTCGTAAAGACCAGCACGGGATTTCACGCCGCTGGTGGTGCTACAGTGGATGCCGTCTCGACGATACGGCGGGCAGTCGGACCTGACGTGGGCGTGAAGGCCTCGGGCGGAATTCGTGACTGCTCGACGGCGCTTCGCATGTTGGCGGCCGGCGCCACGCGACTTGGCACTTCGAGCGGCGTGCGCATCGTGCGCTGTCTGGGCAGCGATCCGGCGGCGCTCGACGTCCTGGTGTTGGACGCCGGGGAGCACGCGACGCGATGCAGCACCATACCGGCCGCGAGCGTAGCGGGTCGGTCCGCTAGCGAATCGAAAACCTACTGATCAGCCAATTCGGGAGCGATCGAGACCGTGCGACTCATTCCGCGGGACACCGCGTTCTTTTCGATGTTCGAGCAGTTGTCGAAGCGGCTCACCGCCGCCGCGCGTTTGCTCGCGGGCTTGTTCGCCGATCCATCGCGACTCGACTACTTCACGTCCGCCATCAAAGTGGTGGAGCACGAAGCCGATACCATCACCCACGACATCATCGCGCGCATCGACCAGACCTTCGTGACGCCGTTCGATCGGGAGGACATTCATCTGCTCGCCTCACGATTGGACAACGTGGTGGACCTCGTGGATGGGACCGCGCGCCGCGCGGCCATGTTCCACATCACCGACGTGCATGAAGCGGCAAAGAAGATCTGCGCCGTGCTCATCCAGGCGACGATCGCGATCGAAGAGGCCGTTCACCACATGCGGGACGTGCGCTTCATCGTCGACAAAGGGCGGGAGATCAAGTCCAACGAGGAGGAAGGCGACGCGCTGTACCATGAAGCCGTGGGCGAACTGTTCCGCGGCACGCCCGATCCGCTGGAAGTGATCAAGTGGAAAGAGCTGTACGACACGCTCGAGCGCGCGCTCGATCAATGCGAAGACGTGTCCAACGTGCTCGAAAGCATCGCCCTCAAGCACGCCTGAGCGGTGATCACGTACATCATCGCGATCATCGCGGTCGCGTTCCTGTTTGACTTCAGTAACGGATTCCACGACTCGGCGAACTCCATCGCCACGGTAGTGGGGACGCGGGTGCTCAAGCCGCTGCCGGCTGTGCTCTGGGCGGCGTGCTTCAACTTTCTGGCCGCGTTCACGGTCGGGACGGCGGTGGCCCAGACGATGGGTCACGGGATGATCGAGATTTCGGTCGTGGATCCGAACGTCATACTCGGTGCGTTGCTCGGCGCGATATCGTGGAACGTGATCACGTGGCTTTTCGGCCTGCCGTCCAGCTCCTCGCACGCGCTCATTGGTGGATACGGGGGCGCGGCGGTCGCCAAGGCCGGATTCGGCGCGATCATTCCAGCCGGTTGGACCAAGACGCTGGCGTTCATCGTCCTGTCGCCAGTGATCGGACTGATCTTGGGCTTTGCGCTCATGGTCCTGGTGTACTGGGTGTTCAAGCGCACGCCGCCCGGTCGCGTGGACCGTGTGTTTCGCGTGGCGCAGCTCGCCAGCTCCGCCTTCTTTTCGCTTTCCCACGGGGCGAACGATGCGCAGAAGACGATGGGCATCATCGTGGGTCTGCTGGTCTCGACGCAGGGCTACTTTGCGCACCAGCCGGGCCTGCTGCACCACCTGTTCATCACCCGCGCCGATCACATTCCGTACTGGGTGGAGATCGCCGCCTACACGGCGATAGCGTTAGGCACAGCGTTAGGCGGTTGGCGGATCGTGCATACCATGGGGTCGCGCATCACGAAACTACGTCCCGTGGGCGGCTTCTGCGCGGAAACCGGCGGGGCGCTCAGCATCCTGCTGGCCACGAGGTTCGGTATCCCGGTGAGCACCACGCATACGATCACCGGGGCGATCGTCGGGGTCGGCGCCACGCAGCGTTTGTCGGCGGTGCGCTGGGGCGTTGCGGGGCGAATCGTATGGGGGTGGGTGCTGACGATCCCCGCCGCGGCCGCAATGTCGGCGGTTTTTTGGATACTGTTACATAGGATCGTGACGGGGGGAATGTAGGTTGGTGGTTGGTTATGGGTGATTGGTGAACGGCTAACGACGAGCGTCGTTAGTAGTACACCAATCACCAATCACCAACCACCAGCCACCAACCGCGCCCACACTTACCAGGCCCATGGCAACTTCTCCCGCTCTCTTCATCAATCGCGAGTTGAGCTGGCTCGCGTTCAACGAGCGCGTGCTCCACGAGGCGTTCGACGAGCGGAATCCGCTGCTGGAGCGGGTCAAGTTCCTGGCGATTTTCAGCAGCAACCTCGACGAGTTTTACATGGTGCGGGTGGCGGGGCTGCGACGGCAGTTGGCGGCCAACGTCACGGCCACGGGACCCGATGGCCTGTCGCCGCAGGAGCAGGTGGACGCGATTCGCAGGCGTGTGGCGGAGCAAGTGAGGCTCTGCCGTGAGTGTTTGAGCGAACACCTCTTGCCGGCGCTGCGTGAACACGGGGTAGGGTTTCTCTCGGTGAAAGAACTCGACCGTGAGGAACGCGCCGAGCTCGACGCCCGATTCGAATCCACGATCTTCCCGGTGCTCACGCCGCTGGCCGTGGACCCGGGGCATCCCTTCCCGTACATCTCGAACCTCTCGCTGTCGCTCGCGGTGCAGGTGCTGGACGCGCAAACGGGCGTCGAACACTTTGCGCGCGTGAAGGTACCGCGCACGCTGCCGCGATGGATTCTGGTCCGTCGGCCCTACTGGTTTGTTTCGCTCGAGCAGGTGATCGGCGCGCATCTCGACAAGCTGTTTCCGGGCATGGAGGTCCGGGACTGGTACCTGTTTCGCATCACGCGAAATTCCGATATCGAGCTGGCCCCCTCCGAAGAAGCCGAGGACCTGTTGGAGTCGATCGAGGAGCAGGTATTCCGGCGGCGATTCGGCGAGGTCGTCAGACTGGAGCTGGAGGACGACACGCCTAACGCCGTGCGCACCCTGCTGCTCGAGGAGCTGCGCGACGACCGATTGCCGCTTACTGCCTCCCTGGCCGACCACGACGTGCACGAGGTGGGGCCGTTGCTCGAGTTGGGCCAACTGATGGACATCGCCGCGCTCGACATTCCCGCATTGCGCGATCCGCCGTTCGTTCCGGTCACGCCGCGCACGTTCCGCGAGTCGAACGGCGCCCTGTTCGACGCCATCCGCCAGCGCAGCGTGCTCGTGCACCATCCGTTCGACAGCTTCGCGACCACTGTCGAGGACTTCTTGCAAGAGGCAGCGGAGGACCCCGACGTGCTGGCGATGAAACTCACGTTGTACCGCACGTCGGGCGATACGCCTATCGTGCGGGCGCTCATCGACGCGGCGGAACGAGGCAAGCAGGTCGCGGTGCTGGTGGAATTGAAGGCCCGGTTCGACGAGACGAACAACATCGAGTGGGCGCGCCAGTTGGAAAGCGCCGGCGTGCACGTCGCCTATGGCTTGGTGGGTCTCAAGACCCACGCCAAAATCGCGCTCGTGGTGCGTCGCGACCCCGATGGGATCCGTCGCTACGTGCACGTCGGCACGGGCAACTACAACTCGCGCACGGCGCGGCTATACACCGACCTGGGATTCTTCACCGCGGATGCGCGCATTGGCGCGGACATGACCGACCTGTTCAATGCGCTCACCGGATTCTCGCGACAGCAGACATTCCGGTCGCTGATCGTCGCGCCCTACGGGATGCGCACGCGATTTCTCGCGCTCATCCAACGTGAGGCCGACAACGCGAGCGGCGGGCGGCCAGCGCGGATCGTCGCCAAGATGAACGCGCTCGTCGACGCCGAAGTGATCGCGGCGCTCTATCGTGCGTCATCCGCCGGCGTCGACATCGACCTGATCGTGCGCGGCGTGTGCTGCCTTCGTCCTGGCATTCCCGGCGTCAGCGATCGCATTCGCGTGATCAGCGTAGTGGGCCGGTTTCTCGAGCACTCGCGTGCCTGGCAGTTCCTCAACGGGGGGGCGGAGGAGTTTTACATTGGGTCGGCGGACTGGATGCCGCGCAACTTCGACGGCCGCGTGGAGGCGGTGGTCCCGATCGACGACCCGGCGCTGCACGCCTCGCTGCGCACGTTGCTCGCCACGCTGCTCGCGGACAACCGGCAGGCGTGGGAGCTGGACGCCGACGGCAATTATCACCAGCGCCGTCCGGCGCCGGGTGAGCCCGAGCGCGGATCCCACCGGCTCTTCCTGCTCGACCCATGGGGCGCGGCCGATCCATCGCATGACGGCACGCCGAACGCGCCTAACGCGACAACCGCCTCAGCCGCCCCGGCTGCCGTGCCCCTGCCGTCGTTAGCCGGCGACGATCTCGACGGGCACGCCGGCCATGCGCTCGAGGAGCCCGCGCTTTCGCGCCGCACCCCACAGTTCGAGACGTAGCACCTGTCCCGCGATGCGCGGGACGGCGGCAATGCGAATCCCGGTGCGCGACCAGCGCACCCGCACGCGGCCCACAGCGCTCGTGTGTCCGCGATCCAATCCATCGGCCACGCGAAGCAAGGCGGCCAACCGTCGCACCTGGGCGCGCATGGCCCGGTCGAGCGGGGCGAGCGTGTCGTGTGTGCGCCGTGGGGTCGCGCCGCGGTGATAGCGCGCCACGTTGGCGATCACGAGCTGCTCGGCCGGCGACATCCCCAGCAGCTCGGCGTGCGCGATGAGATAGTACGAATGCTTGTGGTGCCGGTCGTAGCTGATGTAGTAGCCGATGTCGTGCAGCCGCGCCGCGGCGGACAGCGTCTCCCGCTCTCCCGGCGCGCATCCCAGGCGCGTGCCTAACGCGTCGTACAGTTGCAGCGCCAGGTGCTGAACCTGTTCCGCGTGGCGATCCTCCACGCTGCACGCCTCGGCGAGGCGGCCGATCGAGCGCGCGCGCGCATCGCCCGGACTCGCCGCCGCCGGCATCACGCGCGCCGTCTCGAGCAGCAGCCCCTCGCGAATGCCATACGCCGAGACCACGACCGCTCGCGCGTCGAGTCGTGCCAACACTTCCGCGATCACGGCGAGTCCGGCGACAATGATGTCCGCGCGCGCGGCGTTGAGTCCGGGCACCGACAGGCGTTCGGCGAGCGACATCCCCTGCAGCCCGTCGAGAACGTGCTCCAGGTCGAGCCGGCTCACGCGCGTCCCGTGTACCGTGTGGGCGGGGCGAATGCCCTGTCGGGCGAGGGCCATGCCGGCGAGGTTGGTGAACGTGCCGCCGGAGCCGACGATGCGGGCGTTGCGCCACTCGCGCGCGGGCAGGTACCGCCGGAGTTCCGCGCGCACATCGCGGCGCAGGTCCTTGACCGCGCGCCGGCTCGGGCCGGCGCTGAGATATTTTTCCGTGAGGCGGAGGGCGCCCAACGGCAGCGACACCAGCCGGTCGACCAGTCCGGCGCCGCACAGCACGAGCTCCAGCGAGCCGCCCCCGATGTCGACCACGACGGTGCGGCCGGTGCCGAGATCGAAATGGGCGAGCGCGCTCCGATAGCCGAGCAGCGCTTCGGCATGCCCGTCGAGGATCCGCACCGGCAGGTGGGCACCGCGCTGCACCATGTCCACGAACTCGCGTGCATTCGCCGCCTCGCGCACGGCGCTCGTAGCCACGGCCACGATGCGCGTGGCGCCGCGCTGTCGAGCGAGCGTGGCCATGCGAGTCACCACTTCCGTGGCCCGCTCCATGGCGTGCGGCGCCAGCCGGCCGGCCGCTCCCACACCCGCGCCTAACCGGGGAGCAGCCTTCATCTCATCCACCACGCGGATGTGGCCGCCCGGCGTGACGTCGGCGATCAGCTGGCGAATGGAGTTGGAGCCGATGTCGATGGCCGCCACGCGCTCGCTCCGGCCATTGCCGGCGCGTGTCGCGGCGGAACGCGACCGGGAGGTAGGGCCGGAGGCCCGACGCGTCGCCACCAGGTTAGGCCACCGACGGCACTCCGCGCGAGCCGGCGGGGACGGGGCGATCCTCGAGGTGATGTTTGATCGATTTCCCTTCGGCCAGATACACGGCGTCCTCCGCGATGTTGGTCGCCAGGTCGGCCACCCGCTCGAGATTGCGACTCACGAGGAACAACTCCAACGCCGCCGAGATCGTGACCGGGTTCTCGAGCATGTGCGTCAAGAGAATGCGAAACAGCGAATCGTGCAGCGAATCCACCTGGTCGTCGCGCTTGCACACGTCGCGCCCAAGCGTGCCGTCGGCCCGCACGAACGCATCCAGGGCATCGCTCAACATCCGGCGGGCGCGACGCGCCATGTCTTCGATTTCAGGATCGGGGGTAATGATCGACCGCATGTCGATCAGACGCAAGGCCGACTGCGCGATATTCACCGCGTGGTCGCCCACGCGTTCCAGATCGTTCGAGACCTTGATGGCGCCAATGATGAGGCGCAGGTCCCGGGCCAGCGGCTGCTGCAATGCGAGCAAGGCGATGGCCATCTGTTCGATCTCGATCTCGAGACCGTCCAACTGGTGGTCGCCGCCAATGACTGCCTCGGCCTTGCCGGCGTCACGCCGGAGCAGCGCATCCACGGACACTTCGACTAACGCTTCGGCGCGTTCGGACATGTCCAACAGACGTTGCTTGAGCAGATCGAGCTGCTCGTGAAAATGGCGGTATCCGGTTGTGTTATCCTGTGAGGGGCTCATCCGAATCTCCCGGTAACGTAGGCCTCTGTTCGCGCTTCGCGCGGACTCGTGAATATCTGATCGGTCGGACCGGCTTCCACCAGCTCCCCGAGGTAGAAGAACGCTGTGGTGTCGGAGACGCGGGCCGCCTGCTGCAGGTTGTGAGTCACGATGACGACCGTGAGCTCCCGTTTGAGCTCGTACAGCAGTTCTTCGATGTGCTGCGTGGCGATCGGGTCGAGCGCGCTCGCCGGCTCATCGAGCAACAGTACCTCGGGATCATTCGCCAGCGCGCGGGCGATGCACAACCGCTGCTGCTGCCCGCCGGACAGGCCGTGTGCGCTCGACCGGAGGCGGTCCTTGACCTCGTCCCACAGCGCCGCGCGCCGGAGCGATGTCTCCACGACCTCGTCCATCTCGGCGCGGCGGGCGAGACCGTTGATGCGCGGACCAAAGGCGATGTTGTCGTAGATTGACTTGGGAAATGGATTCCAGCGTTGGAATACCATACCCACGCGCTGCCGGAGCGTCACGATGTCCGTCTGAGGTCCGTAGATGTCGACGCCATCGAGCAGCATTTCTCCCTCGTGACGCGCACCCACGATGAGCGCGTTGAGCCGGTTGATCGACCGGAGCAGGGTGGACTTGCCGCAGCCTGAAGGCCCGATGAACGCGGTAATCGCATGCGGCGCGATCTGCAGCGAAATGCCCGACAGCGCGCGTTTGGTGCCGTAGAAGAACGAGAAGTCGCGCGCCTCGATCGAGCCGGTATACGTGACCAGCGCGAGCGCCGGCGCGCCCGGTGCGCGAGGGGCAGCGACGCCCGGCGCTGCGATCGCGTGGCTCATCCGAACCGTCCGGTGATGTAGGCTTCGGTGCGATCGTCGGCGGGGGTCGTGAAGAGCGTTTCCGTGGGCGCCACCTCCACCAGCTCGCCTAACAAGAAGAAGGCCGTCCGGTCGGAGATGCGCGCCGCCTGCTGCATGTTGTGGGTCACGATCACGATCGTGACGTCCCCGCGCAGTTCGCGGATCAGCTGCTCCACGCTCTGCGTGCTCGCCGGGTCGAGCGACGCGGTGGGCTCGTCCAGCAGTAGGACGCGAGGGCTGGTCGCGAGCGCCCGGGCGATGCACAGTCGCTGTTGCTGTCCGCCGGAGAGCGCGAGGGCGCTCGCGTGCAGGCGGTCCTTGACCTCGTCCCACAACGCGGTGCGCCGGAGCGCGCCTTCGACAATCTCGTCGGTCTCTCGACGCGACAGGTGGGCACCTACGGCGCGCAGCCCCGCGGCCACGTTGTCGCGAATGGACATGGTGGGGAAGGGCGTCGGGCGCTGAAACACCATGCCCACGTGCTTCCGAACGGCGATCGCGTTCACACCGCGCGCGTAGATGTCCCGTCCATCGAGCAGCACGCGCCCCGACACCCGCGCCGTGGGCACGGTTTCGTGCATCCGGTTCAAGCAGCGCAGGAACGTGGACTTCCCGCATCCCGAGGGGCCGATGATGGCGAGCACGCTCCCCTCGATCACGGTCAGCGACACATCGCGCACCGCGTGTCGCTCGCCGAACCAGGCGTCGAGCGATTCGGACACCAATCGCGGGCGCGCCGCCGAAATCGCCGGCGTCGGGCGCGACTCAGTCGCCACTTCCTGTATTGAAGCGGGCACGAGTGGCGACGCGGGCGACAATGCTGATGACGAGGATGAGCGCGATGAGGACGAGCGCGCCCGCCCAGGCCAGGCGGTGCCAGTCGTCGTAGGGGCTAATGGCATAGCTAAAGATCTGAAGGGGCAGCGCGGCGATCGGCTGCGTGATCGACGTGGACCAGAATTGATTGCCGAATGCGGTGAAGAGGAGCGGCGCGGTTTCGCCGGCCACACGCGCCAGCGCGACGAGCGCGCCGGTCACGATCCCGGCGCTCGCCGTGCGCAAAACGATCGTGAGCCCGGTCCGCCAGCGCGCATAGCCAAGGGCCAGCGCCGCCTCGCGCAACGACACCGGTACGACGCGCACCATCTCTTCGGTGGTCCGCGCGATCATCGGAATCATCATCACGCCTAACGCGACACCGCCCGACAGGGCCGAGAAGTGGCCCACCGGGCGGACCAGAAACTGCCAGGCGAAAATCCCCATCACGATGGACGGCAGCCCGTTGAGGACGTCGGAGAGGAAGCGGACCGTATTGGCAAGCCACGTCCCGCGATGCTCGGCCAGGTAGATCCCGGCGCCCACGCCGATAGGCAGTCCGAACGCGGCGGCGATGACGATAATGATCATGGTGCCGGCGATGGCGTTCGCCATCCCGCCACCCGCTTCACCCACGGGCTCGGGCATGTGCGTGAAGAAGTTCAGATCCAGCGACCCGGCGCCGCGCACCAGCAAGTAGGTCAGAATGAAGATGAGCGGAAGTACGGCGATCACGGCGGCGAGCGCCAGAAGACCGAGCATCGCTGCGTTAACCGCCCGCCGGCGTCCGAGACCGCGCCGCGTACGCTCGCTCACCGCGCGCTGCCGCGCGCTCGGCCGTTGCACGGTGGCCGCCGTCATGCCGCCTGCCCGCTGGCGCTGCGACTCACGCGCCATACCAGCCATCGCGCGATCGCATTCACGACGATGGTGATCACGAACAGGGTAAAGCCCACCGCCATCAACGCGGACAAGTGCGCGTCGCTGCTTGCCTCACTGAACTCGTTGGCGATCAGGGACGCCATCGTGTAGCCCGGCGCGAACAGCGACGCCGAGATCTCCTGCCGGTTTCCGATCAGCATCGTCACCGCCATCGTTTCGCCCAGCGCGCGGCCGAGCCCGAGTATGACGCCGCCGATAATCCCCGACTTGGCGTACGGGAGCACCGCCCGCCAGATCGCCTCCCACCGCGTCGCGCCCAAGGCCATGGCCGCCTCGCGCTGCGCGCGCGGCACCGCCAGCAACACCTCGCGCGACACCGACGCGATGTACGGCAGCACCATGATGGCCAGAATGATGCCCGCCGCGAGCATGCTCGGCCCGTACGCGGGTCCGCTGAAGAACGGTGTGTTGCCTAACCCAAGAGTGTCGCGCAGAAACGGCATCACCGGGTCGCGCAGCAGCGGCAGCAGGACGAAGATCCCCCACAAGCCGTACACCACACTCGGGATCGCCGCCAGCAGGTCCACCAGAAATCCCACCGGCTGACGGAGCCAGTGGGGCGCGAACTCCGAGAGAAAGACGGATACGCCTAACGCGAGGGGAGTCGCGAGCAGCAAGGCGATCGCCGACGAGACCAGCGTCCCATAGATCGCCGGCGCGGCGCCGAAGCGCTTCTTGACCGGGTCCCAATCGCTGGACGTCAGAAAAGAGAGGCCGAAGTGGCGAAACGTGGGCCAGCCGGCGATGGCAATCTCGACGGCGATGAGCGCCACGAGCAGCGGGATGCAGACCGCGAAGAACGTGATGGCGCCCTGGTAGATCCCGTCGCCCACGTGGCGCCCGTGAATCCGGAACACCGTGGGCTCGCCGTTCTCGACCACCTCCAGTGTTGGCACAAGCGACGACTCGCTCATGCCGCTTGACTCGTCATCGCCGGGTGGGTGAGCGATGTCGCCGATCCGGCGCATCCGCTCACGACGAAGAAGCTCCGTGCAGTCGGCGGGGTGAATGTCACCCTGAAAACATGCACGGAGCCCCTGCCGAAGTTTATGGCGACCGCGTAACGAGATCGTCACGGCCGCCCATCGGGGCACTCAGAACAGCACCTGCCAGTGCAGATACCAGAGCTCGGTTGGGGTTCCGGTCATACCGTTCTTGGGCGTGGTCTTCTGGTAATCGACCGAGAACGACGTCTTTGGCGTGATGTCCCAGAACACGCCGCCCACGAGGAACTCCTGATATCCGCTCGATGTATTGTCCGGCGTGAAATGATCGTACCGCGCCAGGATGCCGAGAGACGGCACCTTGGTCTGCTGTCCCCATTCCAAGGGGCGCAACACCGCGAACGCATCGTACAGCTTGCCCGTGGTGCTCGTGACCACCTGGTCGAGCGAGCTCGGGCTGCCGGCGTCCGAGTCGTCCTTCTTTTCGGCCCACTCCGCGCCCAGCGTTGCGCGCCGATCCTTGATGCCCGCGAACACGCCGTAGCGGTTCTTCGCGAGCCCGCTCGAGATCGGATTCGTGGGGTCGGTCACGAACGTGCTGGCGTTCTGTCCGAAGTAGCCCCACGGCGAGATGGTGAGTGACTTGAAGTAGCCGCTGGTCGTGCCCAACGGTGTGAGCGAGAGGCGCAGCGCGAAATCCTTGAAGCGGTTCGCTTCGGGGGCCTCGTAGCCGCTGCCATTGGTGATGGTGCCGTAGATCTCGCCCAACTTGTTGGGCAAGGTGAGTTGGGTAGCCACGCCCAGGTCCGCCGAGGAGAAAAACCCCAGGCGGTCGGTCGACGTCTTGGACACCCACCGCGGCCAGAACCCCTCTTCGTGGTCGATGATCACGGTATGCAGCATGCCGACGCGGGCCGCGGCGGAGAAGCCGTTGGCCGTCGGGCGGACGTAGTCGTATTGCAGATACGCGTACTTCAGGCGCACGAACCACCCCTGATACGCGCCACTCGCGCTCTGCCCTTGTTTGATGTCGGTGGTCACGCGGATGCTGGCCCGGTCGCCGGCAGGCATCTTGAACGTGAGATACACGCGTTCGAGGTCGAACTTGTTGGGTGAGCTGCCGCCATTGGCTGCCTTGGCCGCGTCGTCGGTCTCCATTTGATAATTGCCGAACACCCAGCCGGAGAAGTCGAGCGCCGGCGTCTTCACCTTGGGCGCATCCTTCGTGGTGTCCGTCTTGGTCTGCTGGGCCGTCGCGATGCCCGGCAACGCCAGCATCGCCACCGCGAGCGCGGCGAGCAACGAGCGAGAGATGGTCATGGGCTCTGGTGAGTGAGTGAGTGCGAACGGAGCGCCGCGGCTAGTGCGCCGCGAGGTTGATGTCGTTCAGCCGCTTATCGAGCATCGCCACCATTTTCGGCGGCAGCGGCGCGTACTCCAGCGACGGCGCTTCTTTCTCTCCGTCGTGCAGCGCCCAGCGGAGGAAGTCGACCAGCTGCTTCCCCTTCGTGGCGTTCGCCGGATTCTTGTAGAGCAGGATCCATGTGAACGATGAGATCGGATACGCCGCGCGGCCGGGCGCGTTCACGATCGAGATGCGGAAATCGCTGGTCGCCGGCAGGCGCGCGGCGGCGGCGGCGGCGGCCTCGGTGACGCCTTCGATCGTCGGGGCGACCCACTGGCCGGCGGCGTTCTTGATCAGCGCGACCGGAAGGTGATTGGCCGTGGCGTACGACAGCTCGACATAGCCGATGGCGCCCGGCGTCTGCTTGACCTGGCCGGTCACTCCTTCGCTCCCTTTACCGCCTAACCCAACAGGCCAACTGAGCGCCTGCCCCTTGCCCGGGCCGCTTGCCCAGTCACTGCTCACCGCGGCGAGATAGTCCGTAAAGATGTACGTCGTGCCACTGCCATCGGACCGGTGCACCACCAAGATGTCCGAGCCGGGAAGCGATACGCCCGGGTTGAGCGCTCGAATGCTCGGGTCATTCCATTTCGTCACTTTCCCCAGATAGATGTTGGCGAGCACAACTCCGGTGAGACGGAGCGGCTGCTTGACGCTGGGAAGGTTATAGGTGATCGAGACGGCGCCGAGCACGGTCGGGATGTGCAGGATCGGGCCGCCCTTGGCCTTGGCCATCTGCTCATCGGTCATCGGACCATCGGAGGCGCCGAAGTCCACGGTCTGCTCCGACAGCTGCCGGATGCCACCGCTCGATCCGATAGACTGATAGTTGACCTTGACGCCGGTCTTCTGGGCGTAGATCGACGCCCACTTCGAATAGATCGGGTAGGCAAAGCTCGACCCGGCTCCCGTCAGATCGGCGCCCCCCCCCTGCGCTGGCGCGCCAACGGCGCTCGCGGCGCACGCGATGACGCCGGCAATCAATACGCGCGTGAATCTCTGCTTCACGTGTAGCTCCTCGGTGTTGGGTACACCGAAGGCTGCATCGGCCGCGTAACGCCCCTACCGTTGGAATGTCACGGTCGGGTCACACCGTGCGGAAGCTGGCGCCGCCACGGCATGCGGGCCCGTGCGGCGTCGGATGCGCGAGGGAGGGGAGTGGGCGTGACCTCGGTGGCGCCGGCCCGGCCACCACGCCAGCGACGCAAGCCGTGCACAAGCGTCGCCTGCGAGGCGGCGTCTAACGGCTCGGCGGCACGAGCATCCACGCGCAGCAACCATACGTCGTGAGGCAGGCGTTCACAGTGGTGCAGCATCTCGATCAGCGATGCGACCGTCACGCGGCCGCACAGGTAGAGCGTCGCCACGGTGGGGTGTGCCTCGAGGGCAAACGTCGCGGGCGCCAGCATGCATTCGCTCCGTGTTTGGACGAGTGAATGCATGCCCGCACGACATCACGCCCGCAGAGTCGCTCTCGTCACGAGGGCGTAACAGTCGATGGCGCGGCCGGCGGCGCCGCCCGTTCGCCCGCGGTGGGGAACAGGGCGCGCACCATGGTTCCGCGCCCTACGATGCTCTCCGCCTCGACGCGCCCGCCGTGCGCCTCCACGAGGTGCCGTACGATGGCGAGTCCCAGTCCGGTGCCGCCGGCATCGCGCGCCCGCGACGGGTCCACGCGATAGAACCGCTCGAAGATGCGCGAGAGATGCTCGGTCGCGATGCCGATCCCCGAATCGCGCACGCCCACCCACGTCCCGTGCCCGTCCCCATCGGGCGCGGTGAACACGGTCACCGTACCCCCGGCCGGCGTGTACCGCACGGCGTTGTCCACGAGATTGGTCAGCACTTGGCGCAGGGCCGTTGGATCGGCGTACGCGAGCGGCGCGCGGGCGCCGATATCGGTGGCGAGGCGGACACCGGCGGCGTTCTCCGGCAACGCGCGGCGCGTGGCCGCGAAGACCTCGTCGGCCACCGTCTGCACGTTCACCATCACCGGGTTAGGCCGCCATCCCCCCGACTCGATGCGTGATAGGTCGAGCAGGTCATCCACGATCCGTCGCATTCGCTCGGTGTTCGTGCGAATCGCTTCCGCGAACTGCATCCGCTGCGCGAGCGGGACGTCGTCGGCGGCGAGCGTTTCGGCGAACCCGCCGATGACCGTGAGCGGCGTCTTGAGCTCGTGCGACACGTTGGCCACGAAGTCGCGGCGCACCGCTTCCAGGCGCCGGGTGGCGGTGAGATCGAGCAGCGCCAGCACCGCGCCACCGTCGCCTAACGGACGGGCGGTCACCGAGAGCGTCCGTCCCTCCACCGTCGCCTCCAGCGGGCCCGCTCCTTCGCCCGCCAATGCCCGGCTCAGCGCTTCGCGAAGGACCGCGTCACGCGGAAGCAGGTCGGTAGAAAATGGGACCGGACGCGCCGCGCGCAGGAGCCGCCGCGCGCTCTCGTTGAGGCGCACCACCTGGCGGTGCGCGTTCACGGCCAGCAGGCCCTCGTGCAACGATTCGATCGCCGCGGCGAGCAGGTCCTGCTCGGCCTGCAGCTCGCTCAGCCGGCCGGCGAGCTGCTCGGCCATGCGGTGCATCGCCGTACCCAGGTCCCCGATCTCGCCCGACGCCGAGAGCGAGGGCCGCCGTGCCAGGTCGCCGGCGGCCAGCCCTTGGGCCACGTCGCGCAACTCCACGATCGGGCGCGACACGGCCCGCGCGAACGCGAACGTGAGCCCCAACGCCGCCACGAGCGCCAGCAGCGCCGACCAGAGGACGTCGATTCGCTCCCCGGACACGATGGCGCCGAACGCCGCCGTGCTCACCGACACGCGGGCCACGCCTAACGGCGCGCGCACGGCCACGTAGAGCTCGCTGTCACCTCGCGACACGCTGGGCCGCTTGGCCACGCCGGTGCCCGCGCGCCGCGCCGCCACCACCTCGGGGCGCGTGGAGTGGTTCTCCAGTTGGGCGAGCGCGTCGGCCTGAAAGTCGGAATCGCCGATCACGCGGCCCGTTGGGTCGATGAGCGTCACCCGGTGATCCAGCGCCGCGCCCGCGGTGTGGGCCAATACGTCCGCGTCCGCGCCCGGAACCCACTGCGCGGCAACGAACCGCGCCTCGCGCGCCAACTGGTCGGTCTCGCGCGCCAAGAGCTGCCGCGCCAACCGCTGTCCGCTCAGTACGACAACGAGGATGACGAGGACGGTAATGACCAGCGCGTAGCCCGCGAACAGGCGCCGGGCGAGCCTCACGTCACGCCGGTGCGCGGCGTCCGCAGCCGATAGCCGAATCCGCGCACCGTCTCGACGAGATCGGCGGCCGACCCGAGCTTGGCCCGGAGCCGTTGGATATGCATGTCTACCGTGCGCGTCTGGATGTCGGGTGCCGCATCCCACACCGTCTCGAGCAGGTGCGCGCGTCCCTGCACGCGACCGCGCCGCTCGGCCAATGTCATCAGCAGCCGGTATTCGGTGGGCGTCAGCTCCAACTCCACCGCATCCACGCTGACCCGGTGCGCCGCGCGATCGATCGTGATCGGACCGATCACAAGCATGTCGGCGGACGTGGTCCCTCCCGCCGCCACCCGTCGCAGGATGGCGCCCACCCGCAACACCAGCTCCTGCGGGCTGAACGGCTTCGTGAGATAATCATCCGCGCCGAGGAGCAGGCCGCGAATCCGGTCCGCCTCTTCGCGGCGTGCGGTGAGCAACAGCACGGCGAGGTGTCGCGTGGCGTCCGAAGCCCGCAGCTGCTCGAGCACGTCGAAGCCCGACATGCCGGGGAGCATGAGGTCCAGAACGATGAGCGCCGGATGTTCGTCGCGCGCCATCACCAACGCGTCCGGCCCGTTGGACGCGGTCGAGACGCGATAGCCGCTCTTGGCGAGGTGATAGGCCACCAGGCCCACGATGTCCGGCTCGTCGTCCACCACGAGCACGCGCTCACCCGATGCCGGTGTGACCGCGGTCGTCATGACGCCTGCTCCGTTAGGCGGTCGCGCACCTTGGCGACGATCATCTCGATCGCCACTGCGTTGTGACCGCCCCGCGGCAGGATCATGTCGGCGTAGCGTTTGGTCGGCTCCACGAACTCGAGGTGCATCGGGCGCACGGTAGAGAGGTACTGCTCGAGTATTTCGTCGATGGGACGCCCTCGCTGCTGCATGTCGCGCCGAATGCGGCGCACGAGTCGGATGTCGGAATCGGCGTCGACGAATACCTTCAGGTCGAGGAGGTCGCGCACGCGCGGATCCACGAAGAGGAGAATGCCCTCCACGACGATCACGTCGGTGGGCGCCACCGACACTGTCGCGTCGCGGCGTGCGTGCGCCGCAAAGTTGTACACCGGCCTCTCGATCCGCCGCCCCGCTGTGAGCTCGCTCAGGTGAGATACGAACAAGTCCAGATCGAACGCGTTCGGGTGGTCCCAGTTCACGTGGCGCCGTTCTTCCGGCGACAGGTGCGTGAGGTTCCGGTAATAACCATCCATGTCCAGGGTCACGGCGCACGCTGCGCCCAACCCCGTAGCGATCCGCTGGGCAACCGTGCTCTTCCCTGAGCCCGAGCCGCCTGCGATACCAATCAAGAACGGTTTCATCGCTCGTGCCGTCCCGAATCCTGCGCGTCGCTGTGGATCACGAGAAGTGTGTGCGTGTCACGGAAATGTATCGAGTTCCGGCGCCAGTCACGCGTCAACATGGGTGCGCTGGACGCCCGATGGAAGCGGGGGGGCCGGCACGGGGCCGTCGGAAGTGGGCCGCGTCCCGCTACCCAGATCTGTAACGCGCTAAACAAGGCGGTCCGCTAGTTTTCGCGACATGCAATTCGTTCGGCTCGTTGTCGCCGCGCTCCTGACCGGACTTTCACTTCTCGGTGGCCCGGGCGTTCGCGTCGGCATCGTGGGCGGCACCACACCCGGATCGAATCTGTGGGACCGTGACAATCTCCATGGCCGTCTCGTGATCCGTGACGTCCTGCCAGGCGTGCGCGAAGCGGTGCGCGCTGCGCGACGGGCTGGCGCCGAGGTGATCGTGGTCTTGCTCCACTCCGGTCTCGACGAACCATCCAGCTACGACACGGTGGCAACCAGGCTGCCCAGTGAAAATGTTGCCGCGCGCGTCGCCCGCGAACTCCCGGGAATCGATCTCATCGTCTACGGACACTCGCACAAGCAGATGGCCGACACAGTCATCAACGGCGTACTCATGATGCAGCCCACGGCTTGGGCAACGAGCGTTGGTGTCGCGCATCCGGAGCTACGGTATGAAGGGACGAGCTGGCGCGTCGTGCGGTCGTGGTCGAGCCTCGTTTCGGCGCGTGGGCACGCGGAGTCACCGGCGGTTCTCGCCGTGACAGCGCGCGTTCACGACGCGACGATCGCGTACGTGTCTGCCGCGATCGGACGCACCGCGCTGCGTTGGCGCGGCGACTCGGCGCGCGTGGCCGATACGCCTCTCATCGACTTCGTGCTCGACGTGGAGCGCCGCGCAGCGCACACGGACCTCGCCTCCACCGCCGCGTTCACGTTGGATGCGGCGCTCGACTCCGGGGCCATCACCGTTGCCGAGGTGGCGCGGTTGTATCCATACGACAACACGCTCAAAGCCATTCGCATTTCGGGAACGCAGCTTCGTGAGTATCTCGAATTCAGCGCGCGCTACCTCGGGCAGTTCGGGACCAGCGAGCCACCTGTCGACCCGCGCATTCCCGGCTGCAACTTCGACATCGTGTCGGGCGCGACATACACCATCGATCTCGCCCGGCCCGTCGGCTCGCGCATTCCGGCGCTCGCCGTGGGCGGGACGCCGGTATCCAACGCCGACACATTCACGCTCGCTCTCAACAATTACCGCCAGTCGGGCGGTGGCGGGTATGCGATGCTTCGTGGTGCGGCGGTTGTATACGATGGGCAGGTGGAGCTACGGCAGCTCCTGATCGACGCCGTGAAACGGCACCGGGATCTCGATCCATCGATGGTCGCCCACCACAACTGGTCCATCATTCCCGCGGCCGCGATCGGTCCGGCGTACGCCGCGATGCATCGCCCGTTCGACGCCGAATCCGCCGGCACGCGCCGCCGGGTGGTGCCATCGCACGTTAGGCCAGAGCCCCCGCGCATCCCCGTGACCGTCACGCCGCCGGCGCGGGACACCATGGCGGCCAAGCCCACGCTCCATAGCGGGGCCGGTGCCGGTGTATGATTCACTTCTCGCACCAACCCGTCGATGACCATTCCGTTGATCGTGTTTGTGAACAGCTCCCGCGTGCAGGTCGCGCCGGTGACGCCTGCCGCCACGGCCCTCGACGCCGTTCGTAGCTGGAGCGCCGACGCCGCGCGGGAAGTGGAGCAGGGAATCACGCTCGTGACCGACAGCCGGGGGCTGTCGATCCCGGCGGACACGCCGGTCCACTCCGGTTCCATTCTGCGTCTCGTGCCGTTGCGCGATCATTCCGCGGCTGCGCGCGCGACCGATCCAGACGTCGACCCGCTCCGGTAATCCGCTTCGTGCCACCGATCTCTCGCGAGCTCCTGCGCGCGCTGCCCAAGGCAGAGCTCCACTGCCACCTCGACGGCTCCGTCCGGCCGTCGACGCTGTTGGAGCTGGGACGCGAGTACGGCCAGCCGATGCCGGCCGGCGATGCGGAGGCGTTAGCCGAACACATGGTGGTGCGCGATGCGCGGAACCTCGAGGACTACTTGAAGCGGTTCCACACCACGCTCTCGGTGCTCCAGCACGCCGATGCCCTGGAGCGGGTGGCGTTCGAGCTGGTCGAAGATGCCGCGTTGGATGGCGTACGGTATCTCGAGATGCGCTACGCGCCAGTGCTCAATACGCGCGGCGGTCTAGCGTTAGGCGAAACGGTGGAGGCCGTGCTGCGCGGCATCGTCCGTGCCGAGCGATCGCACGGGACGCGGGCGCGCATCATCCTGTGCGGACTGCGACATCTGGCGCCGGACGTATCGCTCGAGCTGGCGCGGTTGGCCGTGGCCTACCGCGACCGCGGTGTCGTGGGTTTCGATTTGGCCGGCGGCGAGGCGGGGCACCCGGCGCGCCTCCACGCCGCCGCCTTCGCGTTCGCGCGCTGCCACGATCTGGCGCTGACCGTGCATGCGGGCGAAGGCGACGGCGCCGCCTCGGTGCGCCAGGCGGTGCACGATTGCCGTGCCGACCGGTTAGGCCATGCCACGCGGCTCTTCGAGGATGAACGCCTCACACGGTACGTCAACGATCGCCGCATCGCGCTCGAGATCTGCCTCACCAGCAACGTGCAAACCCACGCCGTGGCGAGCTACGATCTGCACCCGTTGCGCCAATACTTTGACCAGGGACTCAACGTGGTGCTCAACACGGACAATCGGCTCATGAGCGGCACCACGCTCACCGACGAGTACCTGCACGCCGCAAAGCATCTGGACTTCACCTTCGATGAGCTGGCAGCGGTGGCGCGAAATGGATTCGCCAGCGCGTTCGCATCGTGGGAGGACCGGTGCGCGATGCTCGAAGCGGCGGACCGCGAGATCGCGCGGCTCGCCGACTGCCGGTGACCGCCCGCGTGGCCGCCACGGACGCCCCCGCCAGCGCGTTACGGCGTCGACTCGATGGCCGGTCGCCCCGATTGGCACTCATCCTTGGTTCGGGACTCGGCGCAATAGTCGAGGAGATCCGGAATTCGGTCGAGATCCCGTTCGCCGACCTGCCCGGCTTTCCGCCCACGACCGTGGCCGGGCATCGCGACCGGATCCTGGCCGGCACGCTCGACGGACACGAGGTCCTGGCGTTCGCCGGACGCTTTCACCTGTACGAGGGACACGACGCGCGCGTCGTCGCGCTCCCGGTGCGTGTGGCGCACGCGGTGGGCGCGCGAACGCTGCTCGTGACCAACGCCGCGGGCGGCATTCGCCGTACGTTCCGGACCGGGGACCTGATGCTCATTCGCGACCACATCAACATGACATGGCGCAACCCGCTCACGGGCCCCGTTG
>JANWIF010000023.1 GCA_025450035.1 Gemmatimonadaceae bacterium | reverse complement strand
GCCCGGAACGTTACGATCACCCGTGACGATTGGGGAATCGCGCACGTCTCCGGTAAGACCGATGCCGACGCGGTGTTCGGAGCGATCTACGCCCAGGCCGAAGACGATTTCAATCGCGTGGAGACCAACTATGTCAACGCGATGGGCCGGCTCGCCGAGGCCGAGGGCGAGAGTGCCGTGTACCGCGATCTCCGCATGAAGATCTTCATCGATCCGGACAGCATCAAGGCGCTCTATCGTGCGAGCCCGCCGTGGCTCAAGACGTTGATGAACGCCTATGCGAATGGTCTCAACTACTACCTCTACACGCACCCCCGGGTCGTACCGCGGGTCATCGCCCGGTTCGAGCCGTGGATGGCGCTGACGTTCAGCGAAGGAAGCATTGGCGGCGACATCGAACACATACGGCTGGATCAGCTCGAGTCATTCTATGGAAACCCGCCCGTGCCGCCGGCGTCACTCGGCATGCGCGACGAGGACAAGGAGCCATCCGGCTCGAACGGCATCGCGATCGCGCCCTCGAATACGCTCTCGCACCACGCCCTGCTGCTGATCAACCCGCACACGTCGTTCTTCTTTCGCGCCGAGCAGCAGGTGTCGAGCGATGAGGGCCTGGATGCCTATGGAGCGGCGACGTGGGGACAGTTCTTCATCTATCAGGGGTTCAATCCGCGCATCGGCTGGATGCACACGACCAGCGGCGTCAACGCCGTCGATGAATACCTGGAAACCGTTGCGAAGAAAGGCGATGGATACGTGTACCGCTTCGGCACCAGCGAGCGCCCGCTACGCTCGGTTGTGATCACGGTGCCGTACAAGACGCCGTCCGGCATGGAGAAGAAGAGTTTCACCGTCTACTGGACACAACACGGGCCGATCGTGCGCGCCGCCGGCGGCAAATGGGTGAGCGTCCGGATGATGTACGATCCGATGCACGCGCTCATCCAGTCATATACACGCACCAAGGCGAGAGACTACAGGTCGTTCCGGCAGATCATGGAGGAGATGCACGCGAATTCGTCCAACAACACGATCTTCGCCGACGCTGATGGCGACATCGCCTATTTTCACCCCAATTTCATACCGAGGCGCGATGCGCGGTTCGACTGGACCAAGCCGGTCGATGGCAGCGACCCCGCGACGGAGTGGCATGGGTTGCTGCCGGTCGATTCGTCGCCCCTGCTGCTCAACCCGCCGAACGGCTGGCTCTACAATAGCAACAACTGGCCGTGGTCGGCGGCCGGACCCTACAGTCCGAAGCGCGCGAATTACCCGTCGTACGTCGAGAATGGCCGCCAGGAATCGTGGCGCGGCTACCACGCTCTCCGGGTTCTGACGAACCGCACGCATTTCACGCTCGACACCCTGATCGCCGCCGCCTACGACACCTATTTGCCCGCATTTGCGGCGATGCTGCCGCCGCTGTTCGGGGCGTATGACCACCTGCCGGCCGGCGATCCGCGCCACGATCAGCTATCCGAACAGATCGAAACGCTCCGCGGATGGGATGACCGCTGGGGCGTTGCATCGGTCCCGACATCACTCGGCGTGTTCTGGGTCGAGGACCTCGCCCGCCGGGTGAGCGACGAGGCTGTACGGTCGGGAAAGTCCATGGACGACTACCTGACGGGCCGTGTGACGCCGGACGAGGAGCTCGCATCGCTGGCGGCCGCGTCGGCCAAGCTGTCGTCGGATTTTGGAAGTTGGCGGACGCCATGGGGCGACATCAACCGTTTTCAGCGCCTGACCGGCGACATCGTGCAGCCATTCAGCGATTCGGGACCGAGCATTCCGGTGGGATTCACGTCATCGCGGCTGGGATCACTCGCGGCGTTCGCCGCGCGCAGCTACCCGGGCACGAAGAAGCGCTACGGCACCGAAGGGAACAGCTTCGTCGCGGTCGTGGAATTCGGCGACAGCGTCCGCGCACGCGCGGTCACGGCCGGTGGGGAGAGCGGAGACCCCAAGTCGCCGCATTTCGACGACGAGGCGCAGCGGTACAGCACCGGCAATTTGCGCGTCGTGTATTTCTATCCGTCGCAGCTCGTGGGTCACACGGAGCGGGAGTATCACCCCGGTAGCTGACGAGTAGAGGCCGGCAACCAATGAGAGGGGCTCGCCGGAGCGCACGACTGCGTCCCTGCCGCACGCGACGCGTCAGGCGGTGCCTGGCGTGTCGGCACCCGCTGCGTCCCGCGACTCATCCGGCGGTTGATCCGGCGGTTTATCCCGCTTTCGCCGGCTAGCCGACAGAGCGACCCACGTCGCCGCATCCCAGGCATTGTGGATGCCGGTGAGCAGGATGAACACCGTGTCGGCGGCCAGCACTCTGAGTCCGCCGGCGACATGACCGGTGCATACGACCACGGCGACGATGAGAAACCCGATGTACGCGATGATCGGGAACGCGCCGTGCCAAAGCCAGTCCTCGCCAACGGGTTGATATTCACGGAGCCGGCCCGCGACGAGCATCGCTCCGCCCACGTACGTCAGGCCCGCAAGGCCGAGGATCGCGCTGCCGGCGCCGATACTCGCTGGCGTCTGCCCGGGACTGCTCAGGTACACGGCGACGATGAGTGCAATACAGAAATGCACGACCGTCGGCGTCACGAACGCTCGCAGGCCCTTTTCATTGCTAATCGTCTGTGCCTCGGCGCCAAGCGTGATGACGACGAACATCAGCCCCGTGAGGCCGGCGGCCGCGGAGCCGATGATGACGTAGAAATTGCCCCATTCGGCGAGTTGCGGCACGGCAGGATCGGGCACTCCGCCTCCGGCAATCGAGGTGGCTGCTGAGGAGCAGGGCTCCGAACCCAACATACGCGCGGAGGGACTGGGCTGCCACGTGCGTGGCGACCCGACCAGCGGGCCGCCACTCACGGACCATGCCTCACATTCTTCGCGAAGCGTCTTGCGCGAGCAATTGCGAGAGCTGCTACGACGCCGCTTCAGCAGCCGCCGCGAAGTTCGTGAGGCACGAGCCCCAGCCTTCGGGAGAATCCAGCATCGGCCGGATCGCTTCGGCCTTCTCGCCGTACCGCTCGAGGTGCCGGTGCTCGAGATCGACACGCGTGGCGTTCGTCCCATCGGGCGTGAACCGGATCTCGACTTCGGTCACAAACTCCGGGTCATAGGCGAACTCGGCGGTCAATTGCCAGGTCAGCACGATGCCGTCAGGCGGATTCCAGGAGACGACCTTACCCCACGTGCATTCGCTTCCGTCAGTGGCGCGCTCATACCAGCGGCCACCCACCCGTGGCTCGACCGTGATCGCGGCGCGCGGCGCCTTGAGGATCGAGTGGGCAGGCGGCCACCATCGGTGCATCTGGACGGTGAACACCTCGAAGGCCCGCTTCGCGGGGACCGCGACGCGGATGGTCTTGCGAATCGGCGGAATTTTCGTCGTGGCAGGCATGCGGCGCTCTCCTAGTGGGATTCGGCTTCGGCCTTGAATGCGTCCAGGGTACGGTCCCAGAATTGGT
Organism: Gemmatimonadaceae bacterium; assembly: GCA_025450035.1. GTDB lineage: Bacteria > Gemmatimonadota > Gemmatimonadetes > Gemmatimonadales > Gemmatimonadaceae > JADGGM01. The sequence goes on along the minus strand of JANWIF010000023.1, from coordinate 7,402 downwards.
CGAGCCACGCGCGGATCGCATCGACCCCCGCGATATCGACCCGGTACAACCGGCGCGCGCCATCGGCGCGATCGGTGACGAGTCCCGCGGCCTTGAGGACCGCGAGATGTTGTGACACGGCGGGGCGTGAAATCGGCAACCCCCGCGCGAGCTCGCCCACGGCCCGCGGCCGCTTCGCGAGCCCCTCGAAGATGATCCGCCGGGTGGGGTCGCCCAGAGCGCCGAGTGCGCGAGTTGCGTAAGCCATGACTTACGGTAAGTGATCGCTTACGCTACGTCAAGTCCCCCCGCCTGCCCCGGACCTGGCGGCCGGCTCTGGATCCGCCGGGCGGGACCACGCCGTCCGGTTGCGGACGAATGCGCCGGTGGTGCACGTTCTCAGCCCATGATCCCAGGACAGATATCGCTTCACCAGCAGGAGGGACCGCTGTGAGCTCGCGCAGACAGTTTCTCGCTCGTGCACCCCTCGGCGTGGTCGTGGCGGTCGCCGCATGCCGGGGCGAAACGCGGCAGGGGACCTCCACACCTCCCGCCGCGCCGCCGCCAGGGTCACCCACGACGTTTGACGGCTCACCTGCCGCCGGGCCCGACGTCTCGCCCTCGACCTTCGCGGCGGCCGAGAAGCTCGTGCAGGTGCAGCTCACGGACGCGGAGCGCAGGATGGCCGCCGATAGCTGGCGGCAGTCGATGGCGCCGCTCCTCGAGCGCCGCACCGGACCGCGGAAGATGACCCTCGGGCCGGCGGATGCGCCCGCGACCCGATGGAATCCGGTGCTCGCTCCGGCGGACACGGGGCCCGCACACGACCGGTTCGTGCGAAGCGCCAACGACCCTGGCCCCTTGCCGGCCAATGACGAAGACATCGCGTTCGCACCCGTGGTGCAGCTCTCGCGCTGGATCGAGCAGCGGAAACTCACGTCCGAGCGCCTCACCGGCATCTATCTCGACCGGCTACAACGCTTCGACCCCAAGCTCCGGTGCGTGATCACACTCACCCGCGATCTTGCGCTGACGCAGGCCCGGCAGGCGGATCAGGAAATCGCCGCGGGCAAGCGTCGCGGACCGTTGCACGGGATCCCCTGGGGCGGCAAGGATCTCCTCGATACGGCGGGCATCCCGACGACGTACGGCGCCGAGCCCTTTCGGAACCGCGTGCCGTCAGCCGATGCGGCAGTCGTCCGGAGGCTGCACGACGCCGGCGCGGTCCTCGTCGCGAAGCTCAGCCTCGGCGCCCTCGCCCTCAACGACATCTGGTTCGGCGGGCAGACGATGAATCCGTGGCTGCTGGAGGAAGGCGCCTCGGGGTCGAGCGCCGGGCCCGGGGCGGCCACGGCAGCCGGACTGGTCGGATTCTCGATCGGAAGCGAGACCGGTGGGAGCATCGTGAGCCCGAGCATGCGGTGCGGCGTGAACGGACTGCGGCCGACGTACGGGCGTGTGCCACGAACCGGGGCCATGACGCTGTGCTGGTCGCTCGACAAACTGGGTCCGATGACGCGGAGCGTCGAGGACACGATGCTCGTGTTTCAGGCGATCACGGGCCCCGACGCCGGCGATCTGGCGAGTGTGCCGAGTCATCTCGACTATGACGCGAATGGTGCGGTGTCGGGGCTGCGGGTCGGATACTTCCCGGCCTGGATGAAGGAGAACCCGGCGACTGATGTGGATCGCGCGGCACTCGAGACGGTGCGCAAGGTAGGCATGGTGCCCGTCGAGGTCACGCTACCGGATTGGCCGTTCGACTCGCTCAACGTGATCCTGTTCAGCGAAGGCGCGGCCGCATTCGAGGAGTTGACGCTGAGCCACCGGATAGACCAACTCAAGGCGCAGGTGCCGGACGCGTGGCCGAATCAGTTCCGCGAGGCGCGGTTCCTGTCGGCGGTGGATTTCGTACAGGCCGACCGGATGCGCCGCCGGGTGGCCGGCGAGATGGCGCGGATCTTCTCGCAGGTGGATTTGCTCCTGGTGCCGTCGTTGCGCGACGAGATGCTCACGATCACGAACTTCACGGGTCATCCATCGCTGACGATGCGAGCCGGGTTCGTGGAGGTGTCGCAGGCCCGGAGTGATTGGGCGCCGGATCCCAAGCATCCGCTCCCGGCCTTCTCCCCGCCGCGGCGCGTGCCGCATGGCGTGACCCTGATCGGCAAGCTGTTCGACGAGGGGACGCTGGGGCGCGTGGGACTGGTGCTGGAGCGGGCGTTCGGCGTGGCGGGACAGCGGCCACCGGGGTTCTAGACCGTTGCGCGCCGCCAGTGCTCGAGTATCAGGACCATGCTCAATGTGTCGAGCGCGCAATACTGCTTGAGCAGAGTCGCCCAGTTGTCGCGCGCCCGGAGGTCCTCCTTCTTGAAGCCATACATCATCTCCTGGTACGCACGCATCGCACCGGTACCCTCATGAACCTCCTGCGCGATCCCGTTGATCTCGATGGGAGGCAACGACGCGTACGGATCCTGGGCAGCGTCCACGTGCCGTCCCGTCCAGCTCTCGAATTGCTGGCGCATCGCCTCATCGGATTTCCATAACGCGTCGAGCACCACTTTGATGGAGGTGCGCCCGCGCATGCCGGGATGGTAGTACTCGGAGCGCGCCCATTCGTGCAGGTCCACCCGGCGCCGCTCGAATACATCCCGGATCCATTCGGCCAGCTCGGGTTCGTCGCGGCCGAAGCGGCTCAAGTCGTCAACGATCTGCTTGAGTGTCGTTTCCTCGAAGTGGCTCCACGTCAGTACGGTGCCCTCGTCACCGAGGGTTGCCCTGAGCGCCTCGGCGAACAGTTGGTTCGGCCATAAGTCCGAGTTGTTGAGCCATTCGGAGTGCCGTGGCACCGCGCCCGGCCCGTCCACGCTGTGGCAGCTCCACTGAAAGGTGACCAGCCCGTACGGCCGCATCTTCTGATGGTAGGGCAAGGCAAGCCGCGACGTTTCAAAGTCGATGAAATGAAGCGGCGCTCGGAGAGCTTCGATATTGGCGCGCAGTTGAGGACCGACGAAGACCTCGTTGCGTCGCGTATACTCTATCTGTCGCCGCTGTCTCTGTGGAGTCGGGCCGATCTTGCCATCGGCGTTGACTAGTCCCTCTTCGGGAATCTCCAGCAACGACGCCTTACCCTGGCCGATCATCCACGTGGCCAACGGCGTCGCGTCAGGCGCCTTGGCGGTTCCGACGGAATACAGTTCGAGCATGTGCGGCGTGGGGACGGCGAGCGGCCCCCAACACTCGGCGAACCCGTTGGTACCGGCGGCGGCGGTGGCCTCTCCCCGGAATTCGCATCTCGCGCACTTGGCGCCGCGTTGTCCCTGGGCGGCGTACGACGGCAGCGGCGCATCGAGGAGCGACTCGAATCTCGCGGCCACTGCCCCGACATCATCGCGGAGCCGAGCCACCTGCGCCGATATGTCAACCTCGGTGATCAGGTCCAGTTCGGCGAGTTGGCTCGGCGTCCCGATGTACGTCGCGGTATCGATACGCGTCGTACCGTCCGCTGCTGTGCGGCGCTCGATGGCGAACAATCCCGGGATATTGTCGATGCTGGCGGACTTGCTCGTGTCCACAAGAACCAGATACGGCTGGACCACGACTCCGGGCAACAGCTTCTCGAGCAGCAGCACCTGGAACGTGACGTCCTCTACCTTCTCTACCCAGTCCTTGAGAATGGCGAACGGCGCTTTGACGCCGCACAACGCGCCCGCCTTTCCGCTGGCCAATGACGAGGCGTGTTTCGCCCCGTCGAAGCTCTTCGACTTCACTTCGAGCAGCCGGATGACGTTGCCCTTCTTTTCGAGGATGTCGGCGCGAGCCTGCTTTCGCCCGACCACGAGCGTCGCCTCGAATAGCACGACGTCATCGCCCTGCAGGTACTCGATCGCCCTGGCACAGGCCGCACGAGGGTCCGGATCGTAACCCGGGCGCACGCCGTCAGGGTATTTCGCTTTGGCGAGCGCCTCGACCATGTACCCCCCCTCGGCGAGCAGGGCGAGATAGGGATCACCCGCGCGATTGTCCCGGAACCGATTCTCTCGAAAGAACAGCTTGGCGTCACACGTGCGGGCGAGCTTGAAATCCGACTTGGACAGCATCCGGGATGAGCCCTTCTCGGAACTGGACGCCGTGGCCGCTGTGTGTTCGCTCATCCGTCTCTCTCTTCGATGTTGGCCAGCGACTGCACTTGGCTGGGCAAGTGCCGGCGATCGTGATGCGTAACCGCATCGCCCTCGATGGGCTGTCGCAGGGGTGTCAAACATACGGTGGGGGCTGGGACATCGCCCAATCTCCCGCCATCTTCTTGTTTGCATGCCCACCATCCTCACTGCTCTCGAGATCTGCGCCGGCGCTGGCGGCCAGGCACTCGGCATCGAGACGGCGGGTTTCCACCACACCGCCGCGTGCGAGATCGAGCCGGCGGCCTGCGACACGCTCCGCCTGAACCGTCCCCAGTGGAACGTCGTGCAGCGTGACATCCGGGAACTGCACGGCAAGGACTATCGCGGCATCGACCTCCTCGCCGGCGGCGTCCCCTGCCCTCCGTTTTCGATCGCGGGCAAGCAACGGGGGCCGGACGACGAGCGGGATCTCTTCCCCACCGCGCTCCGCCTCGTGCGTGAATCGAAACCCGCGGCGGTCCTTCTCGAGAACGTCCCCGGGTTCGCGACGGCGAAGTTCTCGGACTACCGCGCAGCCCTCATCGCGGATCTCGCGCGCTCCGGATACACGGTCGCGTGGCAGGTCCTCAATGCCTGCAACTTCGGCGTCCCCCAACTCCGCCCACGTTTCGTTCTCGTCGCCATCAGGGGAAACGCCGCACGACGATTCCTCTGGCCGCAACCCGCCGGGAGCCCGCCGGCTGTCGGCGATACACTCTACGACCTGATGGCCTCCCGAGGATGGCATGGCGCGTCGGCGTGGGCAGCACGTGCGAATGCCATCGCCCCCACGCTCGTCGGCGGATCGAAACGCCACGGTGGACCCGACCTTGGCCCCACCCGCGCCCGGCTCGCATGGCGCGAGCTCGGGGTCGAGGCCCGCAGTCTGGCCGATGCGCCGCCAGACTCCGCCTTTACTATAGAAGGGCTCCCCCGCCTGACGACGCGGATGGCAGCCCGTGTGCAGGGCTTCCCGGACAGTTGGACATTCTCCGGAAAGAAGACGGCAGCATACCGCCAGATCGGCAACGCGTTTCCTCCCCCAGTCGCGCATGCCGTTGCGTCCGCGATCCGGTTGGCGCTTAACGGCGCGACGACGATCGCGCACGACGGGCCGGGACCGCTGGCCCGTTTCGCGTGACCTCCGGGCCGAAACGCCGGCCGAAGGATCGCGACGAGATCGCGCGCAACATGTCGGCGATCCGCTCGCGCGACAACCAGACCGAGAGCCAGTTACGGCGCGCCCTTCACCGCATGGGCTTCCGATACCGGAAATACTCGGCGCGTCTGGTCGGGCACCCCGATATCGTCTTCCCGACCGAGCAGGTGGCGGTCTTCGTCGATGGCGACTATTGGCACGGCCGGATGGTGCGCGAGGGCGGCATCGAAGCGCTCGAGAGCTACTACACGCGCAAACAGCAGACGTACTGGGTTGCCAAGCTCTCGCGCAATGTCGCCCGGGATGATCGCGTGACCGCCGAGCTATGCGCACTGGGATGGAAGGTGCTCCGCTTCTGGGAGAGCGACATCAAGAGGGATGTCGCGCCAGCCGCCCGGCGGATCGCGGCCACCGTACGCCGCCGCCGCGCACGTGGGGCGTTCCGGTAACGATCGGTCTGACTTAGCCTTATGACATTGGAATTGCGGAAAAGGTATATTCCGCCTACATTTCTACCTAGGTAGACGCATAGGTAAACATGAGAGCCATATCATGCCGCTGAGCATCAAACATCCAGAAGCTGACCGGCTGGCTCGCGAGTTGGCCGCCCAGACCGGCGAGAGCATCACGGACGCAGTGATCGTTGCACTGCGAGAGCGCGTCGCGCGCTATCGCAGCCGGCGGGCTAAGCGGCACGTGCGTGAAGACATCGCTCGCATTCAAACGCGGTATCGAAGCCTTCCGTTGCTGGACAACCGGACACCTGACGAGATCCTCGGCTACGACGATCGCGGCCTACCCGGCTGACACGGTCCAGCAAATGACGCCTCTGGCGATCGCAGGCGAGCTTCCGTGGTAGTCGACACATCCGCGCTAATCGCGGTGCTGGAGGATGAACCTGTCGCGGCGCGGCTCGCCGCGGCTCTCGACGCAGCGGAAGTGGTGCGCATCTCGGTGGTCACCCTGGTCGAGGCTGGAATCGTCGTCGAGGCCCGACGGGGTGAACTCGCCGGTCGTGAGCTCGACCTTCTGCTCTACCGCCTCCAAGCCGGCATGGTGAGCGTCACCGCGGAGCACGCTGCCCTCGCGCGCGGTGCCTACCGCCGGTTCGGCAAGGGTCGTCATCGCGCGGGTCTCAATTTCGGTGATTGTTTCGCATACGCACTCGCGGTTGCCCTCGGTGATAGTCTCCTGTTTGTCGGGAATGATTTCGCGAACACGGACGTCGTGGCAGTGCAGTTCTAGCTCCGTCACTTCAGCGCGTTAACCGCCAATCAGGTAGGCGTCCGCCTTGGCGGGGCGCGACGAGAACTGCGCCCGCACGCGACGGGCGCGCACTCTCATTCGGAACGACCGCGCGTTCGTGGAACGCCGGGCACCGATCGATTGGCGCCGCCGATCATTTCGCCTGCTGGTAGGCCAGCATGCCGATCTTCGGATTCGCGTATCGGCCATTCGCGTCGCCGAACAGCACCATGACCGCCCAGATCGATTGCCCGATGGTATCGAATCCCCGAAGCACCTTGACCCGGCGACTCGTCGGCGAGAATTGGACCAGATTCTCACGTTCCAGGAGATCACAGCAGCTGTCGCTCGTGAGCTCTTCGAGATCGCGCGTCGAGAAGAAGAAATGGGCGCCCGTCATCCCACGGAGCTTCCAGACCTCCATCCGGAATGGGCGCCCGTCGCTGAGCACGCCCTCGTTCCAGCCGAGGTCCAGCCACTCACCCTCCGACTCCTGCACGAGGGTCAGGCGATATCCCGACCGATCGGGTCGCGGATACGCCGCGCCTGTCGTCGGCATCTCGTGCCCGTGCTGAAGTCGTTGGGCTTCCGGAATCAAGTCATCGTCAGCCATCTCTACTCCGCCCACACTAGGTCTGCTCGATTATGGCCGACGACCACAGCGTAGTCCACAGCGTATTAAAGACCGGGAGCGCACGGGCATGCGACATCGGGGTGTAAGCGAACTCACACGATCCGCGGCCCGATAGAAGGCGGCTGAGAATCTTCTAACCATCCGAGCCTCCTACAGCCGTCGGGACGCACGTCCCGCGTTGCTCCCACACAATCAGATCGTCGTTCGGGCATCAAATGC
>JANWIF010000022.1 GCA_025450035.1 Gemmatimonadaceae bacterium | reverse complement strand
GATTGCGCGACCGCCTGCCCGAGATGGAGCGACTCGAGACGGAAGCGTTTTACTTCTTCCAAGGGCCGCACAGAGATCGCGCGCGCGCACTCGCCGCGTACCTCGCCTTGATCGAGCGCGGCGATTCGACCGTCGCGCCGGTGAACGCGGGCGAGGTGCTGCGCACCGAACGCGCGTATGCACGGGCGGAATCGCTGAATATCCTCGCCTTCCGGGTCACTCCGCAGGCAGGCATCACCGTCGGCAATGCGGTGGAGATGGAGCTCGACCAGGGGCACGCCGACTCCGCGGCGAAAATGCTCCGGGCCTGGGAGCAGCGCACGCCCACCGCGCACGGCACGCGGCTGCACGAGATCTTCGTGCGCTATGCGTTAGGCGATACGGCCGCCCTCCAGCGGCTGCTGGACAGCCTGCAACGGAGCAGCGACCTGACGTTCAGGGGGTGGGGCCTCGGGGCACAAACCGGGCTGGCGCTGCTCCACGGCCGGCTCGCCGATGCGGGCCGGTTGGCGCGCGAGCAGTCGATCCTCGTGCCGGCGACGGACGCGCAGCGGCTCGGCGATGGCATCTTCCGGGCGACGGTGGACGCGTGGTTCCACGGGCCTTCGCCTAACGCCGTGCGGGCGATGAACACGGCGCTCGCCGACGTGCCGTTGCAGCGCCTTCCCATGGCCGATCGTCCGTACTTCGAGGCCGCCACGGCGTACGCCGTGGCCGGCGATCCGGACAAAGCAGCGTCGATCATCGCGCAATATCGACGCGACGTGACGGACACGAGCCGCCTCCGGCTGGACTCGCCGGCGCTCGCCAACACGCTCGGCGCGATTGCGCTGGTGCGCGGCGACGCGAAAACGGCGATCGACGAATTTCGCCGCGGCGATGTGGCTGCCGACGGCCTGCCGGCTAGTGAGTGTGCGCCGTGTGTCCACTTCGCGCTCGGCCGCGCGTTCGACGCGGCGGGGCAGGCCGATTCGACCATCGCGGAGTACGAGGCCTACATCGCGACGCCGTACTGGGTCAAGCTCGTCGGCGCCGACAGCCCGGACATCAGCTTCGGCGACGCCATGGTGCTGGCCGGCATCCACAAGCGGTTAGGCGAGCTGTACGAGGCGAAGGGCGATCGCCAACAGGCCGCGTCGCACTACGCCGCGTTCGTCCAGTTGTGGAAGAACGCCGACCCGGAGCTGCAGCCGCAAGTCGAGGACGTGAGACGACGGCTGGTCCGGTTGGGCGAAAGCGAGGGGAAGCGGCAGTAGCGCCGGGAACGACCCAGCGCTCACGCGGTTACCACCGCGACGACCTGATCGAACACGGTCTTCTCGCGGTCGTGCGACGTCGCGAACTGGGTCACGAGCCGGTCCACGAGAATGTCGCCGGCACTGCGGATATTGAATCCGCCGTCGCTGATGTACTTCGCGCCCCACGGCTTGAGGTTGTCGAGGAAGAGCACGCCGGCATGGAATGCGTCGGAGCTGACGGGCTTCGCGCCGCCGCCGTTGAACATGGTGAGATAACGCATCTTGTCGCCGCAGATGCCGGTGTTGAGCGTGAGCACGGCGATGAGCGGGATGTTGAGCGCGTAGTGGCGATACCACTCGCTGAAGGCAAAGGGACGGCGGTGCAATGCGCCGGCGGAAAGGTGGTTTTCCCAGTGTCCGCGCGCTTCGCCGCAGAAGTTGTTGAAGCGCACCGTCTCCACCAGTCTCCAGATGAACTTGATCAGCAGTTCGCCGGCCGACACGATCAGGTTTACCAGTCCGCCGGCGCCGAAGCCGACGATGTCCATGGCCAGCGCGCCGGCGCCTTTGAGCGTCTGATACAACCCCTGAAAGAGACTCAGCGTCATCGCGCGCGTGATCGACTCCACCACGACCGTGGGATGTCCGTCGGCGAGCTCCACGTCCTTGCCTTCCTGCCAGGTGCGGAAGCGCGTGACCGCGGCATCGAGGGTCTTACCGACCCCCGCGGCGAGGTCGAGACCGGCGCCCACGAATGGCGCGGCCTTGGCGGCGAAGGCCGCCACGCACCCGCGCACGATGGTCTTGATGGTGCCAGCGACTCCGGCCACCGTGCCGAACTTCTTCCTGATGATGTCCAGCACCTTGTCCACGAGCATATCGAACCACACCTGCACCTTCTCCTTGATCTTCTGCATCGTGGGCGTGTTGGCCGCCTTGTCCGCGGCCTCCGCATTGCGCTGCAACTCCACCGACGTCACGAGCGTGGCGGTTGGACCGGCCTCGACACTCGGCTTCGCGGCGGCGTCGAGATACATGTTCTTGGGCTTCTGCTGCGGCGTGAGTTTGTTTTCCAGCTTGCTCCCCGCCATGCCCACGATCATTCCGCCCTTGCTCGCCTTGGAAAAGGCGCTCTGCACATCCTTGTCCACACCGCCGACTTTCATGCCTTGTGTGGCCAGGTTCAGTCCGCCATCGAGCAGCAACTTGAATATGCCTTCGGTAACGCTCAATCGGCTGAAGAGATAGAGCACGCCGAGTCGCGCGTTGATCAGCTCTTCGTGCATGAAGTCCGGTGCGCGACCCTGACTGAACGCGGAGTCTTCGTCGCCAGCGCCGCTCAACAACGCCGCGAGCTTCTCGGCGGAGCGATTGCTGTTGCGTGACGACGTCTTCCACGCGTCGCCCGGGCCGGCCTTGGTCTTCCACTTGTTGAACGCGGTCTCGAGCGCTTGCTTCGCCGATGCAGTGCCGAGTTTCTCGTAGGAGAGGAAGGCGCTGTCGAGGGCTTTGAGCTCCGGGCTCCTGGTGAGTCCGAAGCGCGCTGTGTCCTTCATCCACTTGTCGTAATCGATGACCGCCATGGGAGTCCGGCGAAAAGGTGGGAGCGATGCTGCGTGTGCAGTCGAGCAGAAGTAGCGCGTTTTGGGCGAGAGCGCCAGGTGGTATGATGCTCACATACGGGCCAGGAATTCGGTGCGTCGCTTGTGGTTGGCCGTCATCGGTCCACGAACGCCATCTGCCCCTCGTTGTAGCGCGGACCGGCCACCGTGCCGGGTGGGAGCGCGGCGTCGAGCTCGCGCATCTCCGCGGCGCTGAGCTCGATGTTCGCCGCGGCCACGTTCTCCTCGAGATAGACCCGGCGCTTGGTGCCGGGGATGGGGACGATGTCGTCCCCCTTGTGCAGCAGCCAGGCGAGCGCGATCTGCGCCGGGGTCGCACCTTTATTCGCCGCCATGTCGCGCACGGTCGCCGCGGCGCGCATGTTGGCGTCGAAGTTCGCGCCTTCGTAGCGCGGATCGCCATGTCGGAAGTCGTCCGCGGGATACTCCTCCGCGCGCCTAACGGCCCCCGTGAGAAAGCCGCGGCCCAGCGGACTGAACGGGACGAGGCCGATGCCGAGCTCGCGGAGGAGCGGGATGATCGCGGGCTCGAGGTTCCGTTCCCACAGGGAGTACTCGCTCTGCAGCGCCGTGATCGGGTGTACGGCATGCGCGCGGCGGATGTTCTGCTCTCCCGCCTCGGAGAGTCCGATGTAGCGCGCCTTGCCCGCGCGCACGAGATCGGCCATCACGCCCACCACGTCTTCGATGGGCACGGCCGGGTCCACGCGGTGCTGATACAGCAAGTCCACGTAATCGGTGCCTAACCGGCGCAGCGAGCCGTCCACCGCCTCGCGCACGTGCTCGGGGCGGCTGTCCAGACCGGCGGGCGTGATGTCGAGGCTCTCCGAGTGGTCGGCGGTGGTGCGCCAGCCGAACTTGGTGGCGATGCTCACCTGGCCGCGCCGCCCTCGCAGTGCGCGGCCGAGCAGCTGTTCGTTGGTGAACGGGCCATAGATCTCGGCGGTATCGAAGAACGTCACCCCGAGCTCGATGGCACGATGGATGGTGGCGATCGCTTCACGCTCGTCGGCGGGGCCGTAGGACTGGCTCATCCCCATGCAGCCCAGACCAATGGCGGAAACGTGGAGGCCCTGTGAGCCGAGGATGCGCGTGGGGAGGGGCATGGCTAGTGGGTGTGATGGTTCGTTATCGGTTGGGCCGTTCTTACGATGGCGTCGGAGTCGCGTAGCACCAACCGTGCTCGGGCTGCGCCGCGAGTAGCAGGATCACGTTCCGTGCCCGGCCGGCGCCGATGTCTAGCGGGCACCCGGCTCCGCTCGTAGTATGGCTGACCATGAACAGCCGACTCCACGTCCGCGCGCTCGCGACGTTCGCGTCCGTCGCCCTCGTTGCCCTCCCCGCGGTCGCGACCGCGCAGCAGGCGCCGCTCACCCCATACCAGTCGCTCGGCAGGGATCTGCTGCGCGAGATGGTGGAGACCAACACCGAGTATTCGATCGGCAGCACGGCGAAGCTGGCCGAACTGCTGGCCGCGCGCTTTCGCGCCGCCGGCTTTCCGGCCGCGGACGTGCAGGTGGTCGGCCCCGACACGGGGAGCGACGCGAAGGACAAGAATCTCGTCGTGCGCTACCGCGGGCACGGCACGCGGCGGCCGATCCTGCTCATCGGCCATCTTGACGTCGTCGAAGCGAAGCGCTCGGATTGGGTGCTGGATCCATTCAAGCTGACCGAGCGTGACGGCCACTTCTACGGCCGCGGCACCCTCGACATGAAGAACGGGGATGCCAGTTGGGTCGCGGCGCTGCTGCGTATGAAGCAGGAGGGCGTCGTGCCGCCGGGTGACATTATCCTCGCGCTCACGGCCGGCGAGGAGGGCGGCGGCGGATACAACGGCATCCAGTGGCTGCTCGCCAACGATCGCGATGCGATCAAGGCGCAGTACGCGCTCAATGCGGACGCGGGCGGCGGCGAGCTGCGCGACGGCAAGCCGATCGCGATGGACGTGCAGGCGGCGGAGAAGGTGTACCATTCCGTGCTGCTCACGACGCATGATCCCGGCGGACACAGTTCGCTCCCGCGCACGGACAACGCGATCTATGCGCTCGCCGCTGCGTTAGGCCGAGTGTCCGCGTACGCGTTTCCGTTTCAGACGAATGCCGTCACGCGCGCGTACTTCTCGCGTACGGCGGCGCTCGTCCCGCCGGCGCTCGCCGCGGACATGCGCGCGGTGAGCGCATCGGCGACGCCGGACCGCGCGGCGGTGGCGCGGCTCGCCGCGCGTTCCCCGTACTACAACGCGCTGCTCCGCACGACGTGCGTCGCGACGCTCATCCAGGGCGGGCACGCGGAGAATGCGCTGCCCCAGAGCGCGACGGCGACCGTGAACTGCCGCATGATGCCCGGCACCGATCCGACCGAGGTCGAGCGGGCGATCCGGCGCATCGTGGCGGACAGCGCGGTCCACGTCACGCCGGCGGATACGGCGAAGCCGAGTCCACCGTCGCCGCTGCCGCCCGGGCTCGACCAAACGCTGGAGCGGACGACGGCGTCGGTCTGGGCCCCGCTGCCGATCGTTCCGAGCATGGAGACGGGAGCGACCGACGGATTATATCTGCGCAACGCCGGGATGCCGGTGTATGGGGTGAGCGGATTGTTCGTGGATCCCAACAACTCCGCGGACACGCGTGCGCACGGGTTGAACGAGCGCATTGGCGTCCAGGCGTTCTATGACCAACTGGAGTTCACGTACCGGTTGCTCAAGGCACTGTGAGCCCGTGTGTGCCAGCGAAGCGCTGCGCACGCTGGCGGAGCGCAGCGTGCGAACCCACCCGCTGCGCGCGGCGGGTGCCATGCAACTCGGCGCGGCGCTCGTCGCGAGTGACGGAGCGGCCGGCGCGCTGCGGTTCGTGTCGCTGGACATGCGCCGGCGCGAGGCGGCGCAGCGGGAGGGATTCCCGGTGCTGCCGGATACCGCGCCGAAGCCGCGGCCGGTTCGCGAGCGCCGCCGCCGGCGGTGACACGCGGGGTGTCGCACTCCCACGTCACGCTCCTCGCCTGCGGGAGCTGCGGGATTCGGATAGCGTTAGGCGCTGTTTGGCGGGACGTGGTGCGGCTCGTACTCGGCGACTCTGCGCCGTAGCGGCTCACCCACAATCAGCACAGCGACCACGCCGCCCATGATGAGAAACGCGTCATGCGGAGTCGGGTGAAACGATCCGAGCGCGACCAACAGCGTCGTGGCCGCGGCCGGCGGATGCTGAGCGCGGAGTGCCACTTCCAAGAAGATTGCGAGTGCGAGGGCAAGTAACACCGCGCCAGCGCGCGCTGGGCTCACGGTGTGAGTCTCGAACACGGAAGGCGCGAACGCTATTCCAAATATCGCAACGCTCACCGATGCGGCCGCGAGTCCAGCTGCGTGCGACACCAGCACCGCGTATGGCCGCGAGCTCCGGTGCTGAGGCTCGTGCGCCAACATTACCGCCGTGGGTCCGAGGCTCGGGAAGAGAAAAATCTGCTTCGTGACGATCGCGAGAGCGGCTGGACCCACCAGCATGAGCGCCGATGTGAGTGGCGCCCAGATGATGGGACGCGGGCGCCGAGGTCGCGTGGTATCGCTGCCGGGACTGGACAATCAGGGCCGCGCGCCGGTCGTCTCCTCGCTCCGCGCGCGGTGGCGCGGCCGCGTGCGCTGGCGCTGCAATCGCTTGCGCACCGCGCGCGCCACCCCGGCAATCGCGGACGCGATCGCCGCGTGCATCGTAGCGCTCTGCGATTCAACGACCACGCTCGGCGCGCCGCTCAGCACCACCTTGACCTGACACTGCTGGTCCATCCCGCCGCGCGGGCCGTTCACATCGCTCAAGCGAACGGTGACCCGCTCGATCGACAGCGCGAACTTGCCGATCTGCCGCCCGAGCTTGCGGCGGATGTCGGCCCGCACGTCGTCACTCACATCGACGCCTGCTACCCGGATGGCCACTGGTACGAGCGGCGCCTCCGTGCGGCCGCGCGTCCGCTTGGCCGTTTTCGGCAGCTCCGACGCCAGCGGCTCGCGCTTCGTGCGGTTGGCGGCGCGGCGGGTCCGTTTCCGGACCGGCGCCTCCGAGCGCGGCACCGGAGTCCCGCCTAACCGCTTGCTGCTCGCCGGCACGCGCAACAAGCCCCGTTCGGCCTGGCTCAGTCGCAGCCCGTCGCTCCGTTCCATGGCGTCGAGCACATCGGTGGCCGTCACGATCCCGACGACCCGGCCATCGACGAGCACGGGGAGTGAGCCGATGAGGCACCGACGCATCAGATCGGCGGCTTCGCCTAACGGAGTATCGGGCGCGGCGCTGACGATGTCGGGCGTCATCAGGCTGCGCACCGTTCGGCCGCGGCGCGCCGCCCCGCCGGATCGGCCGCCCAGGTCGCGCTCCGATACCACCCCCACGACCTCCAGGGCGTCGAGGACCACCAGGTGCCGGATACGGCGGCGGCGCATCAATGTCCAGGCAACGCTCGCCGGCGCGCTGGCCTCGACGGTGACAACGCGGGGGTTCATGATCTCGGCGAGTTGCATCGCATGGGGCCCATAAAGGTAGCGCTCGCCGGAACTCGAGCTCGGAATGCCGCGGATTCCGGATGTCGGAACGCGACTCCGACTACTATAGCAACGAACGTGCGAATGCAACCTGCCGGTGCCCAACCCATCACGCGCCGGCGGAAAACAGGTATGTCAGGAGTATCCGGACATGCGCGATTCATGCTTTTCATACACCCGGCGGATTTGGTGCGCGTCCTGCATAAGCGATGGCCACCGGAACACCGCGCGCCCGGTGCTCGGGCGCCGGCACCGCGTTTTGAGTCTACGTCCAACCAACAGGAGCGGCGATGCGCGTTGCAGAGCTGATGCAGACAGATGTGCGAACGGTGGCCCCGGACGCACCGGTGATCGAGGTCGTGCAGGCAATGGCCGATTTACACGTGTCCGGACTCCCGGTGGTCGATCCGACAGGCCGGGTGCTGGGTGTGGTGACAGCGACCGATGTGCTCCAGGCGACCGCCGAAGGCAGCGACACAAAGGCGCGGTCGCAACTCTTCGAGCATACCACGGCGCGCGATCTCATGACGCCGAACGCACACACCATCGAGCCCGATGCCGATGTGCGACAGGCGGCGCAGCGGATGCTCTATGGCGAGGTCCGGCGCCTGTTCGTCGAAGAGAAGGGACGGCTCGTCGGCGTGATCTCGCAGACGGACATCGCGCACGCCATGGGGACCGGGAAGCTGTGATATCGCCGGCGCGGGCCCGGCCCGCGTATCATCGCCGATCGTTGCAACGTACACTCTATACGGTCCTATAGAGGCAATCGATGGGTGGCACTGCGTGTCCGACTCTGTCATCGGACGTTCCGCGCGCCCGCCGCGTCCGGTTAGGCACTAGAGTGTCTGCACGGGCGCCGGGACACCATCGGCACCGGCGCCCGCCGCCATCGCGTCCGCGGCCTCGCCGGCCACCGGGAAGCGCCGCGGCGTGAACAGCACCACCGCCACCGTGATCAGCGCGACGATGACGAGGCCGGCGTACACGTGGTGCGTGCCGGCGTAGATGGCACGGCGCAGGTATTCGTCGGGCGCGCCGTGCACTTCGTGCCGTTGCAGCGCGCCGATCACCGCGTTGATGCCGTGCGGGAGGCGAGCGCGCAGTGCCGGCGGTGCGTGGGCCAGCTCGCCCCTGATCGTGCTGTTGAATATCGCGCCGCAGATCGCCGCACCCAGGCTCTCGCCTAAATACCGCGAGAAGATGTTGGCGCCGGTCACGACGCCGCGGTCGTGCCAGGTGACCGTCGCTTGCACACCGACCAGCATCGGCGTGGACAGCAGCCCGAACCCGGCACCGAGCAGGACCTGGTCGACCACCACCGGCCACACCGACCCCCCCCCCCCCTCCCCCCCCAACCGGATACGGCAACAGCAGGAATCCGGCGGCAGCGAGTACGACGAGCACTGCGCCGCAGAGTGCGGTATCGCGGAAGCCGATGCGCAGGTAGAGTCGTCCGGACCACGATGAGGCAACCGGCCAACCGATGCTCATGCTCGCGAGCACGAGGCCGGCGGCGATGGCGCCGAGCCCGAGCACCGACTGGCCGAACGTCGGCAGGTAGGTGTTCGGTCCCATCATCACCACACCCATCCCGACCATGGCCAGATTGGCGCCGGCCAGCACCCGGTGTCGCCAGAGCCAGCGCGGCATGATCGGCTCGGCGGCGCGCCGCTCCGCGCGCACCGTTGCCGCGATCAACACCGCCGCCGCAACGAACACGCCGCCGCTGGGTACCGACAGCCAGGGCCACGCCTGTCCGCCCTGCAACACGCCGAAGATCACCGCACTGCCGGCACACAGCATCAGGCCCGCGCCCGCGTAGTCGATCTGATGCCGATGGTGCTCCGGTGTTTCGTGCAGGTACTTTGCGAGTAACATCTGCGCGCCGGCGCCAACGGGCAGGTTGATCAGGAAGATCCAGCGCCACGATGCATACTCGGCGAAGGCGCCGCCCAGCGTTGGGCCAACGATCGCCGCCACACCCCAGACGCTGGACAGCCACCCTTCGATGTAGGCCCGTTCGCGCACCGAGTACAGATCGCCGGCGAGCGTGTACACCGTCGCCATGATCGAGCCAGCGCCTAACCCTTGCAAGCCGCGAAACACGATAAGGCTCGGCATGTTCCAGGCGAAGGCGGAGGATACGGAGCCGCCCAGAAAGATCAACGTGCCAACAGTCAGCACCGGCTTGCGGCCGAACGCATCGGCGAGTTTGCCGTAGATCGGGATGGTGACAGTCTGCGCCAGCAGGTAGATCGAGAACACCCAGCTGAAGAGCGCGAAGCCGCCCAGGTCGCCGACGATCTGCGGGATCGCGGTCGACACGATGGTCGTGTCCATGGCCGCCAGCATCATCGTCATCATGAGGGCGGCGAGAATCCACAGGCGCTGCCGCGGGTCGGGGACGGTGGTCAGCATGTCAAAGACTGCGCGTTCGATGTCGGCATAACGGGGAGTGAGGCGAGGACGGAGCGCGACGCGCCGGCACCGGCGCACGTGGCGACCGGCGCGATGCGCGCGGG